>CAZNRQ010000678.1:0-2285 GCA_964574845.1 uncultured Bacteroidales bacterium | reverse complement strand
GTCCCGCAGGCTATGTGGCTGCGATACGCGCCGGACAAGTCGGACTGAAAACAGCTCTGGTCGAGAAGAAATATATTGGCGGCATGTGCCTCAACTGGGGATGCATTCCTACCAAAGCCATGATAGAAAGCGGAAAAATGTTCGCCCGAGTGATAGGCGCTTCCGAATTTGGCGTGGACGGTATTGATAAGAATCAGCTTAAGTTCAACTGGGAAAAAGCCAAGAAACGCTCGACGGGTATTGTGAAAAAACTGACGGGCGGTGTGGAGTATCTGTTGAAAAAGAACGGTGTAGACCTGATTATGGGCGAAGCCGTGATTCACGATGGCAACACCATTACGGTGGATAAACGCAACATAGAGTGTGAGAATGTTATCATTGCTACGGGTTCCTATCCCGCACCTTTGAACAGTGATATTGATGCAAAACTGGTTATTCATCTTGAAAGAATGTTCGATCTGCCCGATCTTCCCAGGAATATTGTAGTATTTGGAAAAGGCGCTGTGGCGGTGGAGATGGTTCAGTTTCTGCACATGATTGAAAAAAATGTCAGCCTGATCACTCCCGACGAAAATATTATTCCGGGTGCCGATAAATATTTGTCGGACTACGTGCTCAAAAAATTCAAGGCTTTGAGCATCCCTGTGGTGTATGCCGATGCTATCGGAAAGCTCGACGACGGACTGATGCATGTGGGCGATACCATTTTGCAATGCGACAAGGTGCTGAACTGCAGTTTCCGTAAGGCTATCGTACCCAAAAGCGATGTGAAGATCGCTTTGGACGAGAACGGATATATTCAAACAGGCGACAATATGGAAACCTCCGTGCCCGGCATGTATGCCATTGGCGACGTGAACGGACGCAGCTACCTGGCTCATGTGGCTTCGGCTCAGGGAATCTGGCTCATCAACAAGATCAAGGGGATCAAATCGGATTTCGATATTAAGAACTATCCGCTGAACATTTATACTTACCCCGAAATGGCGCAGATTGGCCAAACCGAGCAGGATCTGCAGGCCGAAGGTGTGGATTACAAACTTAGCGAATTCCCTCTTTCGGTGAATGCCAAAGCCATGACCGAAGGTCATACCGAAGGCCTGATACGTATGTTTTCGGAAAAGAAATTCGGGCAGGTGCTGGGTGTGCAGATCATTGCCGACCACGCCACCGATATGATTGCCGAAGCCGCTGCCTATATGCAGATAGAAGGTACTATTTTTGATATTTCGCAAACCATTCATGCCCATCCAACCGTTTCCGAGATTTTTATGGAAGCAGGTTTTGAGGCGGTGGATAAGGCGATACATAAATAGGGAATAATGAATAACGAATAATGAATAATGAATGATGATGGGCACAAAATTTTGTGCCCCTACATCATCATTCCATTGCAAATTGCCCCCTTGAACATTGCACATTGCACATTGATTATTGAAAATTGATAAAGGTCCACCCATACAACCTTCCCGATCTGGATATCATTGATTCCGCTTCAGCGGTGTCGGTTTGCGTATGGCATCCCGATAAAACCTACCTGGTACTGGGGCAAAGCAATAAAGCTGAAACTTCGCTGGATATGGAAACCGTTTTGCAGGACGGAATCACGGTCGTGAAGCGCCCTTCGGGAGGCGAAACGGTTATTCTTACCCCCAACACCCTTGTCATTGCCATTTCGTTCACCACCGAAACCTTGAAGAATCCCAAAGAGTATTTTTATAAAATTAATGACAGTATTATAGCTGTTTTGGCTCAGCAAGGCATACAAAACCTCTTGCAAAAAGGTATTTCGGATATTGCCATTGGCGAAAAGAAGATATTGGGTTCTTCCATTTATCGCCGGCCCAACCGTGTGTTTTATCATGCTGTACTAAATGTGGCCGAAGATATTGCCAATATCGCCAAATACATTCGCCACCCTGCCAAAGAACCGGATTACCGAAAAGGCAGGCCACATGGGGAGTTTGTGACATCGATTCATGCGGAAGGGTATCCCTTGCCTGTTGAAAGTTTGATGCCTTCACTGGAAAAGGGTATGCAGCAGATAATTCTTCAGTAAGTGCCTAAAGTACTTTTAATAATGTAGTTCGTTCTACCCATCCGTCGCATCAGTCCCGCTCTATTTGTGTGATCTGTATTATACAGGTCATAACCTAAAAAATACAGATCATAGTATGAATAATACAGGCTATAGCCTGTAATAATTATATTATAGTATAATAATAATAGGACATAGTATAATAATAACAGGCTATAACCTGAATATAACAGGCTATAGTATAGAT
>CAZNRQ010000677.1:0-2294 GCA_964574845.1 uncultured Bacteroidales bacterium | reverse complement strand
GCGCATAGCGTGTCACTTCTTCCATTAGGTTCTTGCCGTATTTTCCTGAAAAAGTATAGGATTTTGAGAAAACCGAAGTGTCTTCTTCAATATGATCAAAAACTTTTTGCTTCACCATATTCTCAAATTCTTCCTCGTCCAGATAAGGTACAAGGTTGGATCCTATCTCAATATAGGTAAGTTGTTTCCAGTATTCCTGGTAAACTGAGCTGGTGAAATCGATATTTACGTCGCTGGCATTGAGCAGTCGCACTGCTTCCTGACTTTCGTCTCCGTATGCTTTAGGTACCACAAAGAGAACTTCGACTCCCTGTTTCAATAAACCTTTGGTCAACCCGAAACAGGCTGTTCCGAGTCCTCCGGTTATATGGGGCGGGAATTCCCATCCAAACATTAGTACTTTCATTCTTTTATTTAAGGTTTTGGTTTAGATTCTAATATTATTCTGCGTTTTTATACTTTTCTATCAGGTAGTCGATACGCAGCAATTCCGCAACACTCCATGCCTGTGAAGGCGCTCCGCAAGGTTTGTGAGGTGGATCGCCTTCGTATATCTCCGAAACGGTTCCTATTCCATGCTCCAACATAACAGGTTCAAAATTATCGTAAAGGCGCTGCACATAAGCCAATCCTGATTGTCCATGAATGCGAAGATAACCTTCTACATAATGACCCAACAGCCATGGCCAGACCGTTCCCTGATGATAAGCCGAATCGCGGCTTTCCTGATCTCCGGTATAGCTTCCTTTATAATCAGGTGACTGTGGAGATAGAGTTCTTAATCCTCTCGGCGTAAGCAATTCACGACCGGTAATATCAAGTATGAGTTTACGTATTTGTTCGCTGATAGGGCTATAAGGCAAGGAGGTTGCTATGACCATATTCGGACGAACCGACCAGTCTCTGTAATCGCCGTAGACAAAGTCGCATAGATAGCCTTTGTCTTTGTTCCAGAAAGTATTTTTGAAAGAATTTGGTATTTCGCAAACAATAGGGCCCCATTCGGCTATAAACGCATCGTCATGGGCCAGTCGGGCTACTTCCATGGAGAACATCAGCGCATTATACCACAAGGCATTGATCTCAACATCCAGCCCAATTCGCGGTGTAACCGGTTTGCCAAAAACCACTGCATCCATCCAGGTGAGCGCCTTACCCTGCTCACCGGCATAGATAAGACCATTGTCCTGCATTCTGATGTTATATTCGCAACCGTTTTTATAACCGTAAAGTATGAGTTTCATTTTTTCGCCATACTCCTGCCATATCTTATCCTGAGTTTTGGTGTAGATGGCATATTGCTGTAAAGACCAGAAGAACCATAATGGAGCATCCACCGAATTGTAAGCCGTATCGCTACCGCTTCCCATATTTGGAAACAGAGGTCCTTTCAATTCAGAAATCATAGTGTCGATAACTGACTTGCAATGGTCCACATCGCCCATGGGTAGTGTTAATCCCGGCAATGCAATGAAAGTATCGCGTCCCCAGCGGCCAAACCACGGATATCCGGCAATGATCTCTGTTTTGTTATCTTTATGTACAATAAACTGCTGAGCCGAATTGATAAGGCAGTTTTTAAAATTATTACGGGGCAGACGTTTGCAAATTTCTTCGTTGAACATACGCAGCAGATCAGCAGTTGCCACTTCTTTTAAACCAGCAGCAAATACTATGCTTTCGCCGGTTTTAATAGGTACTTCGAAAAAACCGGGAACATAAAGATCTTCCAGGTATTCGTAACCTCGCTCCCGTTCCTCTTTGTATTCTACATTATAGTACCAGTGAGGAACATGGGTGTATTCGGCATCTTTGTTGAATTGCATGAAAAGATCCGAGTAACCGGGATACATCCTGGTTTTGATACCGTTTTCCACAGCTACATAATGAGTATCAGCATCTACGTTTGATTTGGTCAGTTTATGAACATTGCGGAATGCCAGGAAAGGTTTAAACTTCAAAATGGTAGGTGAAGTGGCTTCTTCCAAGGTGAATTTGATCAGAAAACGATCGGCTTCTATGCAGAAAAGCATTTCCTGCGATAGAATGACTCCCCCTACGCGATAGCGATGTGTTGGAATGGGATCGGAAACCATTTCGCGCATGTATTTATGGCCACGGGGGTTGAAAACACCCATAGGATATTGGCGTAAACCCAGATTGAATTCGGCTTCGTGCTGAACGATGGTGACATCAAGAGCTGAAAGCAATACGTGATTATCTTCGTCTACATTGGGTTGGGGAGATATTAGCAAACCATGATATTTTCGGGTGTTGCAGCCTGTGATGGTGGT
>CAZNRQ010000676.1:0-2295 GCA_964574845.1 uncultured Bacteroidales bacterium | reverse complement strand
GGCTTACGATGCACGTCGCCGCCATCCTGCCGATGCCGAATATTATCGCAGACGTCAGCAAAATGCGGCAAATGCCCGACCCAAAAAGGTGAGCAAAAGCATCAGAAGATTAAACCTTTTCATCTTTTATTCTATCACCGTCATTCTTTCTTTAGGCATTATTTACGGAATGATTGACCTCTTCGTAAATTTTAAGATCGGAGGCTTGTTATTTAGTATCATCTCCATGATCGTGATCTTTTCAGGAGTGCGCATTATTAAAAAAGAGAAATCGGAAAAAACATGAAAACAAGACTATCCCTTATTATTCTTTTATCGTTTTTAGGCTTGAGATCTTTTTCTCAGGACATCCCCTCGGATAGCATCCTGTTAAAAATGATTTACGGTAAATGCGATGCAGGTGGAAAATCATTTACACGTGCCCATGCAAAGGACGAACCAGAACATGAATATTACCCCCAGGTTTCTTACAAAATAGCCTTAAAAGAGCATATGGTTTTGGACAACCAGGATATTTTGTTTGTGATTTGCCAGGCGCCAATTTTTTATCAGCACTATCACACATTTTACCTCATAGACTATTGTTATTTCGCAAGATCAGGAGATCGCTGGAATCTGACTAAAACCATCACCGGCATCATGGACAGCGCTCTCATTGATGTGGACAAATTTGCCATTGCAGATATTGGCCCTGATAAAAAAGCATTGATAACCACTTTTGCTTCAGTCGGCAATGGTTCTGATTCGAGAAGTATCAGTTTGCAAAGGCTAACTTTGGACGGCCTCATCAATATGATTGCAATAGATTTGGATTACTCCAACGCAGCATGGATAAATATTGAAAGCATGACGTCATCGGAAGAATGCCCCATCATACAATATGAAAGCACCTGGAACATAGTAAAAAGCGATAAGTCATGGTACGATATTCATGTAAGTAAAACAAATTATGGGTTCTCCAAAGGATGCAAAGATAAATTTGTAAGTTCAAAGGAAGAGAGTGTTTACAGTTACATACAAGGAGGATATAAGCAACAGACAGATCAAAAATAAGAATCGCCCAAAGCAAGGAAAAACTTATTTATCAGCTGGCTTTACCAATCATTATTTTATAAAATTTGACTTCATGTCAACAAACAATAATAAATTTGTCCTGATCAACTTAAAAACAATAAAAATATGACACTAATACTCAACCGCAGCGAGGTAGCCTCGGTGCTTCAAATGAAAGATTGTTTGGATGTGGTGGAAGCTGCTTTTTCTGAACTGGCCGAAGGGACTGCCGTATTGCCGCTAAGAACAGCCATAACACCTCCTGACGGCTTGTCGCTGTATATGCCTGCTTATCTGAAAAAGATGGGGGCTCTGGCCTGCAAAGTGGTAACCGTTTATAAAAACAATCCCACTCTCCACAATATGCCAACCACCATTGGCAAGGTACTTTTGCAGGATCCGGCCACCGGTAATGTGATCTGCATCATGGATGGAGGTTATCTTACTGCTGTTCGTACCGGAGCAGCCAGTGGAGTTGCCACCCGTTATCTGGCGCGTAAAGATGATGGACAGATAGCCGGTATCTTTGGAGCCGGAGTTCAGGCAAAAATGCAGTTATGGGCTGTTGCCGAAGCCCGCAAGCTGAAAAAAGCTCTTGTGTATGATCTTTCTGATGAAGCCGTTGCGAAATTCATTACTGAAATGAGTGCCAAACTGAACATAGAAATTGTAAAAGCTGCTTCAGCCGATGAAATATTGCAGGCTGATATTATCTGTACCGCAACCTCCGCCTCTAATCCTATCTTTGATGGGAAACTGGTAAAAGAAGGCACCCACATCAACGGTATTGGAAGCCACACACCCGGTCAGCGCGAGCTGGATACAGAAATCGTGAAACGCTCAAAGTTTATTGGCGATTCCCGCGAAGCTTGTTTCAAAGAAGCCGGCGATATCATAATTCCTGTGGCCGAAGGTGCCATTACCGAAGCTCATTTTTATGCAGAACTGGGTGAGATTATTACCGGACGTAAGGCTGCCCGTGAGAATGAAAAAGAGATAACCCTTTTCAAATCCAATGGCCTGGCCATTCAGGATGTTGCCACAGCCAAGCTGGTTTACGAAAAAGCACTGGCAGCAGGCATAGGGGTGAATGTGGAAATATAGTAAGACAAAAGAATGGTCTTCATTCCCTTACTATTTATTCCTATTTTTCTGGCCTGGATATTATATCGTCTGCTGATTAAAAAGGACCTTATGAAACACAGGGAAGAACTGAGCTTTGGGTTGGTCTTTATCATAATC
>CAZNRQ010000675.1:0-2296 GCA_964574845.1 uncultured Bacteroidales bacterium | reverse complement strand
AGCCGGGCTTATGCTTCGGCTTCTTTCAAACTTTTACCGGACAACAGTGATTTTTAAATCATGTTTTTGTACATTTACGCAATATGTCCATTGTCCCTATCGGAAATACTCAACGAAAATACTATGGCTGTAAAAATATGCTATCATGAGGATATTAAAGTAGTTGAAACGGTTTATGTCGGACCGTTTCCTAAAGATGAACTGTTTAACTCCGTGACTCAAACACTCGAATTTGCACTGGAAAAGAATACCTTACTCTTGCTGGGCGACTGCAAAGGACTCAGCGATAACGGTTCATTGGTTGATATTTACAGCTTAGCAGAATACTATCTTACAATTTTCGAATCTCATAAATTCAAGGAAGCAATTATTTTGCCCGAGAATAAGGAAGCTGCGAAAAATCTGAAATTCTATGAAACTACCTGTATTAATCGAGGGTTCGATGTAAAGGTATTCAGCGACAGGGAAAGTGCTGTTTCCTGGCTAATTTCTGAAAATTGACCTGACTTCCGGCCTGAATGATTCCAGATCCTTATTTTCCCATCACCTGCCGCATGGTATTCCAATAACCTCTGCCGTAAGATACCAATATCTCCTCTCCTGCCGAAATATTGCGGGAGGCTTTAATAAAGGGTTCTCCGTTTACCAGCTCATATTTTGCATTGTTTCTCAAACCTTCAATACGGCACAAACCGGCCGCATCATTCGCATAACGCCCGTGCGCCGTTATTGTGTGCTGCGCATCAATGCATTTGTTTTTGGTGATAAATAAATAGTATCCGCCATAGCCCTCCTGCATGGAATTGCGTCGCTCACATTCTTTCCTGGAAATTTTTTCGCCATCGTATTTGACAATAAACTCACCCCTTTTAAAATCCCGCTCGGCCCATAATCCATCGCCCGCCATGGGTATCTGTGACTTTTTAATACTCAGCATTACTTTTTATTTAGATACGCAAAATTAGTAAACGCCAACGATATTGCCGCAATTATTCGATTCGTTTTTAAATTTTCGATACTAAAATACAGATGACCGGTAACGGCTCATTTCCTGAGATTCCCTTTGGAATCAACAAAAATTAACCAAATATCGCTTTCCCAGCTCGAAAAAGATTCGGAGTAGCCGATAATGGCAAAGCCTCCATCAGAAAGCGCCACAGCTGAAATACCGTAATCATTTTTCTTGCCGCCGAATGTTTTCTGCCAGCTCATTACACCATTTGACATTACTCTTACGATATACATATCAGATTCTCCCGAACCCGATGATTCAGTACTTCCAACGAGCAAAAAGCCACCGTCCTTCACTTTTACAATGCGCGAGAGCTCTTCGTTCTGTGCACCACCATACACCTTTGACCAAAGCACCTTGCCTGTGGCATCCAGTTTAAACAACCACATATCGCTTCCACCGGCACCCATGGAGCTCGTGGTTCCGCCAATCACAAAATTATCATTCGGCAGGCTTACCATGGCAACACCATAGTCCCAACCGGCACCCCCATAATTCTTTTCAGAAGTTTTTTTTCCGGTTTTATCCAGCTTCATCAGGTTTAGTTCCCAGCCCTTATCAACAGTATTTACGGTACTGAGCGCATACCATCCTCCTTTAGCAAAAGGTGCAATATCAGCCCCTAAATCTTCATTGGCACTGCCGTAATTCTGCTGCCACAACAGCTTACCGTCTTTATCTACTTTTATAATGTAGATGTCGTCTTTGGTCGCTCCCGATACATCTTTGTCATTACCAAATGACGACGACTGCCCTATCACCGTATATCCGCCATCGGCATCCTGAATCACCGAATTGCCATAGTCCAGAAAATTGCCTCCGTAATTGAACTGCCACAATATAGTACCCGAAGTATCAATTTTTATCAGATAGATATTTTCACTGATGGCGTTGAAATTTCCGGTACTCCCACAAATCAGTAACTTATTATCTTTTGTTTTAATAATGCGGCTTGCATAATCGGGGGCTTTTCCGCCATAGGTTTTTTCCCATCGCTTTTTGCCTGATTTATTTGTTTTAATAAGGTAAATGTCGTCTTCACCGCTCCCATATGAATTGGTCCGCCCCAGAATATAGAAACTGCCATCATCGTATTGTAAAATGTCGCGGGCTTCTTCTCCATTATCACCACCAAAGGTATATCCACTGGCCTTTTCGGGTGATGGAAGTTTATCTTTTACTTTCTTAATCCATGCGGAAAGGTCATTTTTTGCGGGACAATCGCTGCATCGAACAGCAACCATCAAGGCACTCATAGCCATTTCGTAATCTTCTGCATTATAG
>CAZNRQ010000674.1:0-2297 GCA_964574845.1 uncultured Bacteroidales bacterium | reverse complement strand
CTTATTGTATAAAACTTATTCAGAACTACGTCCTTATCAATTTTTATCACTCTATAATTTAATAGCAGAAGGCATAACCGCGGTTACTGATAAAAAAGCTTTACAGATTACGCCTAAAGAAATTTTATCTGCCAGTAGAGTTCTGAATTTGGTTAATGCGTTTCTTTTTAAGGATCTATTCGGTTTTGATTTAATTGCAAAGTTTAATGCAATGCCTTTCGAATTAAAAGAAGCTGGTAGAATGTTTGAAGAGTTTAAGGATTATAGAACCAATAGAAAACCAGGTGAAGAATATGAGCTAGTAGCACATTGGGCAGAGGACTTAAGATTAGAGAAATATTTTGAACTGATTAATGAAAATGATTATCGAAAAAAGTCAGACATAGATTCTTTTATTTCTTCATTTGAAAAAGATCCATTAGGACTTGAATCTGATAAAGAATTTAAAGAGTCTGAGATGGATAAATTTCAAAAATCTCAGCAACAAATAGGCATAAATATGGCTGTGGTCATGTTTATGGTCGATGCATTGCAATATTTCAAGGGAATGCCAAAAGACACGATTAAAAAAATAGCATTTGAAATTGCATTGCAGGGCACTATGGGTTATAGTCCGGAAATAAAGGATTATAAAATCAGTTCTATTTCCGGCAAAGTATTTTCAGGCTATCATATTCTCGCATATTACTATGTAAGTTTTGCAATTTCAACTCCTGAGATGCTAAATGAGCTTCAACTACCCTTTGATGAAGAATATAAAATGGCCTTAACACTTAACAAATAATGAAACTACCTCAATTAAGTTACTTTTTCCCTGTAAATGAAGCAATGGCTAATTTATACGGTGGATGGCTCGAAGGGCCATTTTTCAAGATCATTTTCAATGAAGGAACAAGACTCGAACAACTACAGAAAGCGAAATCTTTTCTCATAGAGAATGGATTTGAAATCGAAATTTCAGAAAATGATTTTAATGATGAAGGTGAATTTGAGCAGGATTCTCTAATTCTTACTTATAATCTCTTAGGCACAAACATGCTTCTGCTGATTTATGAGCAACCAATTTTGGTTCAACCATTAGATTCATTAATCGAATTAATCAGATTGTTTAGAGACGAAAGAGATTGGAAAAAATTTCATACCCCTAAAAATCTTGCCATGGCATTATCATCTGAAGCAGGCGAATTGTTGGATTTGTTTTTATGGGACAGAGAAGATAATCCAAATAAAGAAAAAATCGCAAACGAAATCGCAGATATTTTTATTTACCTTCTATTACTTTCTAAAGGATTAGAGATAGACATTCTAAAATCTGCAATAGAAAAAATTAAAAAGAACGACGAAAATTATCCAGCAGATAAAGCACGAGGTACAGCTAGAAAATATAATGCATTATGAACTTGGAAGAAGACCTTAAAGTTTGTCGGTATGAGTTTACCTCTAATTTAGTAAATGAAATTCAAAACCTCTATTCTGTAAAGAATTTATGGCCTATAGTCTATGTTTTAAGTGATGGAAGTGTTAAAGAAGCATATGTCGGGGAAACAACCGACACATATGCAAGAATGAGCAGTCACTTAAAAAACAATATTAAAAGTAAATTAACGGCAGTACACCTAATAACAAGCTTCAAATTTAATAAATCTGCAACCCTAGATATTGAGTCAAACCTTATTAAATATATCTCAGGTGATGGTCAATATAAATTATTAAATGCAAATGTTGGGTTAGCAAATCATAACTATTTCCAAAAACAAGAGGTCTACTGGGACTTATTTAAAGACATATGGAATAAACTAAGGGCAGAAGGAATTACCAAGCATTCCATTGAGCATATTGACAATTCCGATTTGTTTAAATATTCGCCCTATAAGGTTTTATCAAGTGAGCAACGTAATGGCTTATTGGTTATCATGAAAAGCCTCATAAGAAATGAATTTAAAAATATCATAATAGAAGGTGGCGCAGGAACCGGAAAATCAATTTTGGCGATATTTTTATTCAAATTACTTAAATCACAAAATGATGATTTTAATTTCAAAGAGTTTGGTGATGATGAATCAGAATTCATAGAAATAATTAATGAGTTAAAAGCCAAATTCCCTGATCCCAAAATGGCATTGATAATTCCAATGTCGTCTTTCAGAAATACCATAAAAAAAGTCTTCCGTAACATTAAGGGATTAAATTCAAATATGGTAATTGGACCTGCAGAAACCGTAAAAGAGAATTATGATATTTTAATAGTAGATGAATCTCACCGTTTACGAAGAAGAGTTAATTTAGGCACTTACTTT
>CAZNRQ010000673.1:0-2297 GCA_964574845.1 uncultured Bacteroidales bacterium | reverse complement strand
TGTATACAAATAATGTGGAAGATTTTGCAAATATTAAGGACTTCAAAATTATCAATCCCATCAAGGGGGTTTAGATATTCAGAATTTATCTGCCGTTTTTTAGTTATCCAGATCTACGACAGTTTCACCTTTTCCCTATCATGTCAAGTATTCCGTTGATGAAGGTCAAAGGATGGGGTGGATTGCCGGGAATGTAAAGGTCTATATCATGATTATCGAGGAAGCTGCGGTTTAAGGCAGGACTGCCTGCAAATATACCCCCGCTGATGGCATCGGTACCGCAAAGTATGATGGCTTTGGGAGAAGGGGTGTCGCGCAAACAAATTTCCAGGGGTTCAGCCATGTTCTCAGTAATGGGCCCTGTGATCATCACGGCATCGGCATGACGGGGTGAAGCAACAAACTCTATCCCGAACCTGCCCACATCAAATTGAACGTTTCCGGCCGCATTCAGTTCCAGTTCGGCGCTGTTGTCGCCACCTGCCGATACCTGCCGCAGCTTGAAGGAATTCCTGAACAGGCTACGTATCTCAGGTCTTACTTTTTCAGGATATAACTGCAAAGGGGTATCCTCACCTTCTTTTATAATAAGTGATTCCCTGCTGTTTACCGACAAATGATAATCCTTGGTGAACTTGATTTTATGTGGCGAATGAAAGGCACAGGCTCCGCAAAAGATACATTTCCCCAGGTCGATACTGAAAGGGGATGAGGTTATGGCAGCCGTAGGACAAAGTTCCGTCAATTCTTCCGCTTCGCAGGCTTCATTACTGATAACCGGCCTGCCTTTGAAAATACCCGGCACATCCGTATGCCTTAAATCTCGGATATACTGACTGCCCTGATGATATTGTATCTTGATTTCTTTCAGCATAGTTTACAGATCGAATCCACAATATGAGAGATTAAAACTTTTGTTGTTGATAGGGAAATCACTGATCTCGTTATTCCTCACTGCCAGGGCCAAAGCCAGCCAGTTATGCATGGAGGGGTCCTTGATCTTATAAGCAATCAATTTTCCCTCTTTATCCGTGAGGGCGCAATGGCAGATCTCGCCCCTCCATCCTTCGGTAAGGCTGATGGTAAAGGAAGAAGGCTGAGGTTTCAGAACTACAGAAGTGAAATCAATATGACGGGGCATTTTATACAACCAGTCTTTCAGATAACCTATGGATTGATGAATTTCTTCTTTCCTGAGCTGCGTTCTGGACAGCACATCCCCATGGTGTTTTATCTCAGGGAGATGTTCTGTTTTTTTGAACAGACCATAAGGGTGCGAACTGCGGATATCCCTGTTCAAACCGGCCATGCGGGCAGGTATGCCTACGGTTCCTATCTCCTGAACCTGTGCTTTGGTAAGGGCACCGGTTTTCTCCAAACGCGAAAGCAGGCTGGGTAAGGTTTTGATTCGGTCCCACATCTCGTTGAAATCCGGCTCGTAAGCGGCAAAAACTTTTTGCAGTCGCTCGTTCAACTGTGGGGTGAATTCATAAAAACTACCAAAGGGCCTGACCAGGCTTTTACCCAAACGATTACCACACCATTCCTGAAAGAAATTAACCATGGGGGTTCTCAGTCTGCCCATCACCGCATTGCCCAACTGATAGGCCACATCGGTACAAATGGCCGCAAGATCGCCCGTATGAATGGCTATCCTTTCCAGTTCCATGGCAACATTTCTTTGCCACACTACCGCTTCTGATGCCTGATAATCGCATAGGCTTTCCCAGAGAAAAGCAAAGGCCGAGGAATGACCGCAGGCCGTATCTCCCGCGATAGATTCCGATAAGGCGATTCTCTCGTTAAGTTTGTTTTTGGTCAGGAACAGATTCTCAACACCCCGGTGCTGAAACCCCAGTTGTATCTCCAGATGCATGATCTTCTCCCCGTTACAGATAAAGCGAAAATGCCCCGGCTCAATGATACCGGCATGTATGGGCCCCACACCCACTTCGTGCAGTTCTTCGCTTTCGATACGGAAGAATGGATAGTTGGCGATAGTCTTTTCAATATCCTTACGGTTCCAGGCATAACGTACAGGCTTCAGCCAGGGATGCCCCTCGAAATGTATGCCGAAGTTCTCGTGTATCTCCCGCTCGTACATGTAGAAGGTAAGGTTTTTATCAGTAAGCGACTCAACGACAAGCTCTTTTTGAGAAGTTTTCCAGGAGAGAATATGGATACTGGCATCACCGTCGTCGGCCAGGCAGCAGATAAAATGCAGGCCTTCCGCCACCTCATAACCGAAATAACTGACACAATGAACCGTTTCGGCTGCAGCAATTTCCAACACATGG
>CAZNRQ010000672.1:0-2298 GCA_964574845.1 uncultured Bacteroidales bacterium | reverse complement strand
CGTGCATACTGTACTGCAAGTATATTGGCCAGTTTCTTCACCTCAAGCAGGAATACTTTATTATACCACTGCCTCCGTGGCCTGTTATTATTCACCAGTTCATTCCTCGTTTCCATAGTTACATTTCTTCCTACACCCATGTCCGTAAACTTCAGGAAGTATTGAAACACGAAGTCTATCTTACTCACATCACCACCGGACGCCTGATGCAAATAGTAGTGAAACCCGTCAGCATGATAAAAAGGGTTATTCACCCCTAATCGTATCATCCTGTCAATCCATATCTCGATCACAGTCTCCGCCCACGATTTTATTGTCTCACTCTGTTCCATCAGTCATTCCATTCCTGAGCATTATAAACCAAATCCTTATTAATAGGCGTACTCATACTAAAATGAACCATCGTCCCATAATAATTCTCCCCCAATGGACCCACAGTCTGGTAAGTAACACTCCCCAGATCAAAATCCATCAGCCCGGTCATAGGCTGAATAAACTGCTGATCACTCTTTTTGTCTTTCTTCATCTTCGAGAATATCTGATTAACAATTTTCCGTGTCCGGTTCTTTGCCGTCTCCCTCGAGTCAGCATCTCCATATTCAACAAAAGTTGTAACCATAAAGGCATAACTCTGGTCATCCAGATAATTATCCGAATTTTGGTCTATCAATCGCCCCATCAGGTTATCTTCCACAGTCAGGCAGGTACCACCTACATTAGTAATATTGGCCAATATTTCCTCCAAATTCACAATAGAGCTTATCCTGAAGAATCTTTTCTCTGCCGATTCCGGCACATGGGCAATCTCTTTGTTCTTGATTGCCACATTTTCCATATAACTGGTAAAATCAAATGACATAATTTCTCCTTTTTTTGTCGCATTATTCCGTCCGTCATGCTGAGCCGTGAGTACTCTCACGTATCGAAGCATAGGACATTCCGAAGTATGCGCTATGATTATTTTTTATTATACAATTCTTTCAATCTTTTTTGCTCAATCCTCTCATTCTCCATCGTAATCAGCACGGCATATAACTGAGTGTCCATCCATGCTTCAATCTTCGGAGCCTCATTATCCGCTAGCGAAGCTACAAGCTTAATATACCCCTCAAATACTCCAATTTTATTAGCCCGCTCCGATTTGTTATCCGAATGTTCACCCTCTTCAAATACATTCGGAAATTTTCCCTTCAGATACAGCTTACAGCCTTCATAGTAAAACAGTATAGCCTGTTTTTCATGCGGCTTAAGTCTATTCACAAGTTTCACTCTTTTCTTCACCAGGTAATCATTCAGCGGTTCCCGCCTGTCTCCGGCATGTTCCACATTCGCCGGATCATAACCCTCCCGTTCCGGGCGATACAAAGTAGCAATAAGAAGATTCGCCTTACTTTCATCCTTAGTTTTCAGAAAATCCGAATAGTAAGTTTCGCACTGAATAAACTCCGACAGCTTTATATTCGTCAATCCATCTGCAGGACCATACAGCAGCTTCTTCGATAGTAATCGGGAAGATACCCATATCTTAGGAAACAACTGCCTGAACAACCTGCTTTGCCATTGATACCTTGATCGCGTGGAATTGTATTCCCCGTTTCCTTCATTTTTCTCTTCTTCCTCGGTAATCAGAAACAGAAAATCCATCAATTTGATTAAAAACAGCAAATCGACCGTGCTTACCAGGTGATCTATTCCCTTCGCTGATCTCAGATAAAAACAAGGCACACCCCCAACCACTTTTTCTCTGATTTTTCTCACCTTAAACCCCATCAGATAAACCAGGGCAACAATAGCTGTTTCTTTATGGCTGAGCCTTTTTAGCGAAAGATTACTCAAGGCAAGCAGCTGGTGCCTGTCCAACTCATTCCAGTTAGTCTTAATTGTAATGCTTTCCGTGCTGATTTGTATCGTTTTCATGATACAATTTTACAACAATCTAATACCTTATGAAAGGACAAAAAAAATGCCGTCCGGAGACGGCTAATTGATTTGTTCTACACTTAAACTATTGATGGATTTCTCCATCAACCAGATTGCAGCCTGGATATATCAATTTTTCTTTTCAGTGCTCGTCGATCGATAAAGTATCTCCACATCCTCTATCGCTTTTTCATTACCTGGTGCTTTTGCCAGTCCAAGTAGAATTTCAATAATAAGCTTATAGAACTCGGTTCTGTCAGCCTCATTGTTTACGGTAATAATCATTGGTATATCTCCCATAGAGGAAGCCCCCGTCGACCAGCACCGGCTACCAACCGGCATAGCCTTGCAGCCATGAATCTTCGAATGACTCCCCCC
>CAZNRQ010000671.1:0-2306 GCA_964574845.1 uncultured Bacteroidales bacterium | reverse complement strand
CAACAAATGCCATTGTGAAGTACTCTCAGTAATATTGACCATTTCACCTATTTCTTTATGAGTATAATTCTCAAAAACAAATAGATTAAAAACTGTCCGGCTGGTCGGGGGAAGATCTTCGATCATTTTTATCAAATCACCCTCTGCCAACTGGCTAATGGCTTCGTTTTCTATGTGCTTTGAATCGTTGTTTATATTCAGAGGCACGGTATTGTTATAACGGTTTTTTTCAAACCTTATCCTGTCGAGTGAAGTATTAACCATGATCCTTCGAATCCAGGCATGAAGATACTCGCCCTCGCCAAAATATTTGTCGATGTTTTGAAATACCTTCAAAAAAGCGGTATTTAACACTTCAACAGCATCGTCAGCATTCTTAGCATATCGTAAACAAACATTCATCATGCTACCGTAATACAATTTATAAAGCTTCTCCTGAGCAGACGAATTACCCTCTCTACATAGTCTTACTATATCCTTCAACTCATTACCGGAATTCATTTGCTCGGGATTAAATAATAAAACGTATATTCTGAAGAAAAACTTGGTGACATCTTATTTTTTTTTGATTTTTTTTTGATCACCTAAAATTTTTTTTCAAAATTATGTTTTTTTTTAATGTAAAGTATGATTTGACAGTTATTTAACCTACTGCACAACACCAGCACTTAAGCTTTAATCCAATATTCTTTCAAGCCCAAGTATAAACTGATGTGATAAGTAATTGTCGAAACTCATACAAACATCGGATGCAAAGGATACACCTGTGGAGATCATTTCTTTGTATTGTGCTTCAGATAAGGAAGAAATATTTGCTTGTTTAATTTTGTTTTTGTAGAGCCAGTAAGCCATTCCCGATGTAAAAGTGTCTCCTGCCCCAACTGTGCTGACAGGTATCAGGTCAATTGCTGGATAATGAAATTGCTCATCTGATCTGCAAAAATCAACACCCCGGCGGTTTCTGGTATATATAAGTGACTGGCAGCCTATAGTAAATAGTTTTTTAAAAGTTTCTTCAGCACTACAAGCATTAAATACGTTGAGGAAATCCTCGTCAGAACCTTTGGTAATATCTGCCAGACTAATGTTTTGTTCGATAAATGGCTTTACAATGTCTATCATATTCAAATGGGCTTTGCGGAAATTTGGATCGTAGATGATAATTACATTATTATTACGGCACTTAGTTAAAAAATCATGGACCATAGGGCGGATCTCTGGTTTTATCCCATAATAGGAACCAAAAAGCAGGATGTCATCTTCATTCAACTCAGGAAACTTTATGTGCAGTTCGTCTTCAACCCTGATTTTGTAGAAAGAATAATCAGCATTGTTGTTTTCATCAAGATAAGCCAAGGCAATGCGTGATTTAGCATTACTGTACATGGTGATATTAGAAGTGTCAACGCGGTTCTCTATTAAAAAATTTTTGATGATAGACCCCACTTTATCATTGGCAAAGTCTCCAATGAAATGAACTGGTAAGCCCAATCGGCCCAATGATACGGCTATGTTAAGCATGGCACCACCAGGCTTGGCATCCACAGGCTTTTCATCCTTGAAAATAATATCATATACTGCCTCACCAAAACAATAGATTTTACGCATAGAGATTTATTTATAAGACCACCGCTTTGACAATTGCAATGGAAAGGCAAAATTACGTCTTTATTTTTCCGCAGAAAGCCTTTCTAAAACAATTTTTATCAGGTTTTCCATCAAAGGTTTGTAGTTTTTGGTAAACTGTCTGGAAATCCGATTAGCGATAATCACACAGATAGTGAGGGTTTCATGGCCGAGAACTTTCCCTAATCCATATAATGCTGATGTTTCCATTTCGAAATTAGTAATCCTCTTTCCATGGTGGTTAAAGGATGTCAAACGGGAATTCAGCTCAGGGAAAGCCAGTTCGCCACGAAGTTCGCGGCCCTGAGGCCCAAAAAATCCGGGGGCGGTGGCTGTGATACCCTGCAACATGTCAAATGCTATTTTTTGTAGCAATAAATCGGAGGCAGGAACGGCATACGGCTTGGCCAGAAATGAAGGCCATTGCGACTGCCTGATGAATTCGTCAGTTAGGTTGGGGTCAATGATATCCTGAGTTTTCTTATAGAAATTCATTACTCCGTCTATGCCCAGCCCGTAAGCTGATGCGACGTATGAGTCAACCGGAATATCGGCTTGTAATGATCCGGAGGTGCCTATTCGGACAATTCTAAGTTTTCGATGCAAAGTTTTTGCAGTCCTTGATGTAAAATCAATATTGGCCAGTGCATCCAGTTCGTTGAGCACGATATCTATATTGT
>CAZNRQ010000670.1:0-2307 GCA_964574845.1 uncultured Bacteroidales bacterium | reverse complement strand
CGGCATATGCATGCTTTCAGACGGCTGAATAGTCAATACCGTTTTTGGCATTACTTTTTAGGGTAAAAAAAGAAAATCGTACAAAAAAAATCATTTCTGGTCTTTTCGGCGACGACGCGATACCGGAATTTGGAAGTTGAGGTTTTCGAACGAGACGAAGCATATCTTTTTATCGAGGCTATAGCCAGTTACAAAACCCTCGTTTACGGCATAGCTTTTATGTTTTTTCACCAGGCAAGGCATGTCGAGATGCAAGAGGAGGGATTTGAGGGTATAGCAGGTGAAAACAGCTTCGCCATCAGACATATAAACATTACAATGCTTTATTTCGGCATGGATGAACATTATTTTTAAGGTATCGATATACAGGTGGCCTGTTGGGGTTAATACGAGTTTTTTGGACTCTACGGGAGGAGGGGTTATTTCAGGTTCAGGATTGTTGGTGGGGGACACATTATTGAATTTCTTTCGGAATCGCTCGAGGGTTTCGACAAGGTCTTTTTCAGCTAAAGGTTTTTGAAGAAAATCGAAGGCACCATATTTTATTGCTTTGAGATGATTGTTATCGGAAGAAGAATAGAAGACCAACTGAAAATTGTTAATTCCCAATTTATTAATTTCGTCAAGCATAGAGAAGCCATCTTTATCGGGCAGTCGGATGTCGAGAAACACCAAATGGGGTAAAAAAGTTTTAATTCTCTGTATCCCCTGACAGGCAGTGGCTGCATGTGCTACCAACTGCATATCGGAATGGGGCATAAGATAAAATCTCAAGAGATCGCGGTCGGCCTGTTGGTCGTCGATTACGACGACTTTAAAAGGTTTGGTTATCATTGTCATAAAACTAATTTCAAATGAAAGCGTCTTCCCGTGAATCAATAAACAAAGTTTACAGCAGTATTTTATAATTCGTTATTGATTCAATCCTTACTAATTACCAAATGTTCTTTGTGTTCTATTTCTATACTTTAATCAATCTGTTAATAATGTTTCTGAATAATTATATTGTAATGTGTCAAAATTCAAATTACTAAAACTTCCAAAACTACCCTCATTATACATGGACTACAAGGCGATAACAAAAAAACACCAAGTTCTGAAATATTAAATCTTATTTTTCAAAGTTTTCAGCAATAGCTTTTTGAAATTTTCGATATTAAAAGGTTTATCCAATACCTCTTTGATGTTACTGATCTTCTTTCTATCGGGTTTCAGCACGGCCGTGGCCCAGGCCGAAACTATCATGATAGGGAGATTGATCTGCATGGCTGCCAGTTCGCAGGCAATGCTATAACCATTGTCGCTGCCTTCGAGCATCACATCCATAATGATCATTTCAAAGTCTTCATCAGCCTGTATCAGCTGCATCACTTCATCCTTTGATTTGGCTCTGACGGCCTTCATTCCGTAAGAGGCAAGTATTTCCTCGACCAAAAAAAAACTGATGTCGTCGTCTTCGACCACTAAAATAATTGCCTTGTTAAATTCAGTGTTTGTGTTCATTGTTTTATTCAATGCTTAAAAAATATCGTTTCGTTTTTTGAATTGGGTGTATTTAATTTTATTCAACAACCGACCTACAAAGAAAATACATTTTTTTCTGAAAAAAATGACCCACATGGGTTAGTAAAAGTTAATTTATTAACATCATTTTTTAACGATAATTTTGAATTTTAACTATTTTTTCACAGACCCTTTCGAAACAACTTATAAAAATTAAGGCTTTCAAAAATATACACTCCAATAGTATAAAAAAATGCAAAATCAAATCTATTTTTCATGAATTCTCAAATTTCCGGTATTTTTAAAAAAAATGATGCAAAACCTTAGGGAATCCCTCCAACAACCTCCCATAGGGTACATTTCGCCAAGCGAAGCTGATAAATTCAGCATCTTGCCCTGTTGGGATCAGAATATTTGCGATAAAAAGAAGATGGTAACGAAAGGCTAACCCTCCAGGGTTTTCAGCAATATTTTTTTGAAATTGGCGACATTAAAAGGCTTGTCCATGATCTCCTTGATGTTCCTCATATTGTCGGGCGAAGGTTTGACGACGGCGGTGGTGTAAGCCGAAACCACCATAATAGGCAAATCGACCTGCATTGCGGCCAGTTCTTTGGCAATATTATATCCATTATCACTTCCATTGAGAATAATGTCCATCACTATCATCTGGAAGTTTTCATCGGAACGTATCAGTTTCAGCACTTCCGGTTTGGAAGTAGCCCTGATGGCCTTCATGCCCATGGAAGAAATGATCTCCTGAATGAGCATATAGGTGATGTCATCGTCTTCAACAACGAGTAT
>CAZNRQ010000669.1:0-2315 GCA_964574845.1 uncultured Bacteroidales bacterium | reverse complement strand
GTATTGGAATGGCTAAATTGCTTTATTGTTATTTTGTTATTGGCATAAAATGATTTCTCTATGAAACTCTGTGTCTTCTCTGTGTAACTTTGTGTAATAGCTTCTGAAATCTTTTGTTTCCTTTCGTTTACATAAAAGAATAATGAAAAATATGCTAAATTTGGTCAAAAAAATGAATCATGAAGGTCATTGAGCAACTCTTCCACCTGAAGCAGAACGAAACCAACATCCGCACCGAGCTGCTGGCCGGCATCACCACCTTTGTGGCGGCCATGTACATCATAGTCGTCAATCCCGCCATAGTATCGGCCACCGGCATGCCCTTCAGCGCCGTGCTCACAGGAACCGTTATTTTAAGTGCCTTCTGCACCATCATGATGGGCTTCTATGCCAACAACCCCATACTGATAGCGCCCGGCATGGGCCTGAATGCTTTCTTCACCTACTTTGTGGTGGTCGGAATGAAAGTCCCCGTGGAGCAAGCCCTGGGAGCTTTGTTCTGGGCAGGAGTCATCTTCTTTCTGTTGTCGGTGTTCAACATACGCTCTTATATCGTCAAAGCCATTCCCAAACAAATTCGTTATGCCATTGCGGGCGGCATAGGCCTCTTCATTGCCATGATAGGATTTGTGAATGCCAAATTCATAGTGGTGAAAGAGCCTTTCATAGGGCTGGGACATTTCAATATGCTTTCGCTCATTTTTATAGCAGGGCTTATCATCACTGCCATACTGGTAGTGCGCAAAGTAAAAGGAGCCATGATCATCAGCATGCTTATCATAACCCTGATGTGCCTGCCCATAGGGCGATGGTTTGGCGATGCTTCCGCCTACAACAAGGGAGTGAGCACCCTCATCAATTACAAAGGATTCTTCCAGTCGCCCGATTTCAGTTTCTTCTTCCGCCTCGATCTGATTAATTCATTGAAATGGGCCTTGTGGCCGGTGATATTCGCGGTCATATTTACCGATATGTTCGACAGCCTGTCCACTTTCGTGGGAGTTTCCGAAGCCGCCAACCTGATGGATAAAAACGGCGAACCCCGCAACATCAAACAGTCGCTCATAGTCGATTCCGTAGCCACGGGCATGGCCGGATTGATTGGAACCACCTCGGGCACTGCCTATATTGAATCTGCTTCGGGAGTGGCTGCCGGAGGTCGCACCGGATTGACTGCCGTGGTAGCCGGTTTGTTGTTCATTCCATTCATGTTCTTTTCGCCATTGTTGTCCATGATTCCTTCGGTGGCAACCGCTCCGGTGCTGGTCATGGTGGGCGTTTATATGATGAAGCCTGTATTGAAGATCCGCTGGGATAAACTGAGCTATGCCATACCCTGTTTTATCGCTATGTTCCTGATCCCTCTGACATACTCTATCACCCAGGGCATCATTTGGGGGCTGTTGTTTTATACCATCATCATGCTGGTCACGGGCAAATTTAAAGAGATCAGCCTCACCCTCCTCATCATCAATATTCTTTCCGTACTTTTGCTGATCTTTGAATAAAACCAATTGTTTATGAAATATTCCCTGCTAAAATACTTCCTCTGCCTGTTGACAAGCGTGTTGCTGCTGCCCTCTTTGGCACAAACTTCCAAAACGAAGTTCATGGACGACAACCTGGCTTATCGCAAAAAGATGAACGAAGAATTCCGCGATACCGCCGAAACTCCTCTGACCAAAGAGGGTTTGCTGGCCTTTAAGGAAATTGAGTTCTTCCCCATAAGGGAGAAATATTGTGTGAAAGCCAAACTGGTGCTTACACCCGACGAAAAACCTTTTGAGATGCCCCGCTCCAAGGGCAACACAGGAACCTATCGCAAATATGGGGTAGCTACTTTTACCCTCGACGGCAAAGAGTGCCAGTTGAGCGTCTATCAATTCATGAAACTCATCAACGACCCTCAATATAAGAATGATCTTTTCCTGCCTTTCAAAGACCTGACCAATGGCAAGGAAACTTATGGCGGAGGGCGTTTCCTTGATCTGGTGATTCCCGAGGGTGACGAACTGGTGATTGATTTCAACAAAGCCTTCAATCCCTTATGTTGTTATCACAATCCTAAATATTCCTGTCCCATTCCGCATGCCGAAAATCATTTGCAGGTGAAGATACTGGCAGGGGAGAAGAAGTATAAGGGGGAGAAGTAGGGTAGAAGTTACCGCTTTATTTTTTTGCACCAAAGCAATGCAGGGTGTAGATCTCAAACACATAAATGGTCGAGTCTTCCTGGTATTTCGACTTTAATTCCGTCAGAATAGGGTTTTTCCCGAAAGCAAACTCACTGCCGCAGTCCAGATAAACCAACTTTC
>CAZNRQ010000668.1:1474-2316 GCA_964574845.1 uncultured Bacteroidales bacterium | reverse complement strand
AAAGGTATGATTTCTTTTTATGATGTTCGCGGAGGATTATGATCCGCCGCGGCGGAACGCTGATTAGTTTTTATGATTTTCGCGGAGGATGTTTTATGATTTGATAGTGAAGGCTTCACTTTGAGTGAAGCTTTCACTTTTTAAGGGATGGAACTAAGAGGGATGCCGCGGGCATCAAAGGTTTATAGTTTGATTTAATAATGTTGTGTACGACTCCGAAGGAGTCGAAGATTTTTCTATGATTTATTGCTATAAACCTTATATCCCTTCGGGATTTCTAATTTGGGGGAGGCTGAAGGGATATGGACGATTTAGGCTGGAGGCTTCGACGAACGGGCAATTTGTTTCAAAGTATAACAATGGTTACCCGCCAGCAACAGCATCAGGCTCACCATGCGTTCGTATTTTGGCTGATCCATAAAAGAAGATTTATAGATTTAAGCCATAAAATTATAGAATAATTAAACTACATAATAGAACTATGCTAAAAATATTTTTCACTAGCCCCGACTTTTATGTCGGAGGATACAATGCCTTTCAAAAATGGGCTTTAGCCCAAAATAGCTCCTTCGGAGCTAAATATTGGTAGCCACGGGCAACGCCCGTGGTAAAATGCCAACCCACCACCCTCCAACCCCGTCAGGGGTTTAACAATCATCATCCTAATCATTTATTCACATCAATTACCTATCCCCAAAGGGGGGCGTACGACACTTGGATCAAATCCATCTGGAGACGGACGAGCGAGCGGAGAAAAAAATGAAAAAAGATCGGACATTGAAAAACATTTTATATACATTTGGTACTTGAATTGAAGTCTTTTGTGAAAAATCATTAATAAT
>CAZNRQ010000668.1:0-1464 GCA_964574845.1 uncultured Bacteroidales bacterium | reverse complement strand
ATTCTGTTATTCGTGGTTTGCGGCGCTATGGCACAAAACAACAATTTGCAGGATGTAATTTATCTGAAAAACGGGGGCATCACGCGAGGAACGCTTCTTGAATTTATTCCTGACAGTCTGATAAAAATACAAACAGTAGACGGAAATGTCTTTGTATATGCTATGCATGATGTGGCAAAATACGCTAAAGAACCTAACTTCAATCAATCGCAGGTTGCGTTAAGGAGGGACACTACCGGATTGAAACGCGGTTATTACGGTGTGGTTGAATATGCTACCGGCTTTTCTTTCGGGAATGCCGCAGGGCCATTCAGTACAAAATTGAATTTTATCAGGGGCTATAGGGTTTGTCCCTGGTTTGCAGCCGGAGCCGGCATAGGGATGAGACTTTATGTAGAAGATGGCGTCTATTTTCCGCTGTATGCTGACCTGAGGGCGAATTTTGTCAATAAGAATACTTCCCCCTATATTGCCCTGGATGGAGGTTATAGTTGGCGAAGCAATAATGATAATGAAATAGGAGGTATAATGTTTGGTACCACATTGGGCGTATGTGTGAAAATTAAAAACAATAATGCACTAAACTTTGGATTAAATTACGAATTACAGGGAACTTCTGATGTGATTCATCAATACAATGGTTATTACCCCTCTGGCATCACCTATACCAGACGTAATGAAAATACTCACACCATAAGTTTTATGTTTGGGTATATGTTTTAGCATTGAATGATAGCAGCTTTAACCCGCTAGAGAATGGGATGCCGCGGGCATCACAGGTTTATAGTTTGATTTAGTATTGTTATGTACGACTCCGATGGAGTCGAAGATTTTTCTATCATTTATTGCCATTATCCTTACATCAGGCGGAGGCTGAAGGAATAAGGACGACTTAGGCTGGAACCTCGGCCGAACTGGGGGAAGGGGGTAAATTCTTTTCTGTCTTTTCTTTTGCCTCCGGTCCTAAAGGATGAAAAAGACAGAAAAGAATTTTATAACGGCAATGAAAATTGTCTGAACCCTGCCTACGGCAGGCAGGCGCTGATGGTAATGAGTAAATGATTAGGATGATTGATGTTAATTACAGCACGGGGAAAGAATTTCCCCGCGAGCGGGGGTTAACGGTAGCTTTCATTAAGTTAACGGTAAAAATTGGGGTGATTTTAGCGAAAAATGTGATTTATTTTTGAATAAAAAATAAGGACTGCTTTTTTGTGTTGTAATAAATATGCAGTTTTGGGGAGAGTCTTGTGCACAAAAGGTGAAGCAAGCCGACCAAATACGGAAATAATCCACCACAAAGGTGAAGCAAGAAGAAATTAGCGGCAAGCAATAAAAAACGGAATGCAAAAATATAGTTAAAGTTCTAATTAATAAGATATTCTATTATTTGCTCTGTAATTCTCCTTTTTCATTTTAATAAACGCTGCTTTATCGCTTTTCATAATTTCAATTTCAGGGCTT
>CAZNRQ010000667.1:0-2319 GCA_964574845.1 uncultured Bacteroidales bacterium | reverse complement strand
TTTTGATCGCATCTCTGACTAATTTTCAAGGCGAAATACTTTGGGATTCTTTAACGAATCGGCCACAGGTATGGAGTCCTGTGCCCGGAGAGTGGATACACTCAGCAATAAAACAAATAGCGCTATTATCTTTCTCATCGTTTTCTTACTGCAAAATAAACAAAAACTTTACAAAATTTATAGATTAAAAGGGATTATTTTTGCATGATGGTTGTCAAACGAAATATTTTCAATTTTATTTTCGTTGCTATAATTTAGTAAATTTGTAAGTACAAAAATGCGCTTCAAAAAAACAACTTCCCGCTTTATGAAACTCTATACAAAAATATTTTCTGCCCGTTATCCCAAAGGAAAAATGACAGATTCCCTACGCTTATTTCTTATTTCATTTTGCCTGTTGATGATTTTTCTGTCGAGGTCTTTGGCATCGTTTTCGCAAAAGCATCACAAATCGGATGATGAGATCCCCAAGAACAAATCATGGAGCTTTTCTATCAATACCGGGGTAATGTTTGCCAATAAATACCACGCCAACTTCTATAACGGCGCCGAAGGCAACGAGAATGAGATTAGTTATATTCTCGACAATCAATACATCAGAAACATCATTCGCAATGCCATCAATGATACCTTTTCGCTGTATGGCATGCCAACGAATATGAAGTATCAACCGGCATTTTGTGTAGGATTTTCCATTAAAAAGAAATTCAACAATCATATTGGGGCATTTGCCCAGTTCAATTTTTCGCGACTGAAGGCTAGTGATGCATTTACCCTAAAAATAGGTGCAACACCTCCCGGAACCACCACCAATCTGCGTTTGGTCAATTGTCCCATCTGGGGTAAGGAAGACCGCATCAATATCGATCTGGGCGTGAGTGGCGAGATTTTTCTTGCAAAAAAGATCTACGGTTTTCTGGAAGGCGGACTCAATATCAATAATACCCGGGTGAAGCAAAATATGATCTCCATCGATCCTGTGGGTGAGTTTAGCATTATTAATATTTACGGAAACCAGCAGTGGGTGCCCAATACCCAATTGCAGGAATACCCCATAAAAGAAGGTGGTTTGGGTATTGGAGCCTTTCTTTCTCCCGGATTTGAGTTCCGATTCAATGAAAATGCTGCCGTCGATCTGTTGGGTAGCGTATATTATTCGAAGATCAACCTGATGCATTACAATACTTTCGGACTGCATTACAATGTGATGATACGATTTGTATTTTCAACCAATGTAAGTGTTGACAACTAAGCCGCTGGCATGAAAGTGTCGTTCAGATCACTTAAAAATTGTACTCTCTGTCCGCGCGATTGCCATGCCGACCGTTATTCGGATAAGTTGGGTTATTGCAAATCGGATCATCATTATAACTTAGATACCATCGTCAATCATAAAGGCGAAGAACCCCTGATCAACGGCACTCACGGAATTTGCAATATTTTTTTCAACCATTGCAACCTGCAATGCGTCTATTGTCAGAATCACCAGATCAGCGACAATCAGGTGGTGATGCCCAAAGCCGATTGGAGCCTAGAGCACATAATCAGCGTAGTCAGCTGCCATCTGCAATCGGGATGCAAAAGTATAGGTTTTGTTTCGCCATCGCATCATATACCTCATGTGATCTCTGTTATCCGAGCATTTGAAAATTACAAGCCCAAACCCATCTTTGTTTATAATACCAATGCCTACGACAAGGCCGATGTGTTGCAGCAACTGGAAGGGCTGATTGATATCTACCTCCCCGATCTGAAATATGCATCGGAAGTATTATCCCGTGAATTTTCGGATGCAGCAGACTACCCTGCTGTGAGCCGCAAGGCACTGAAAGAAATGTTTCGTCAGAAAGGCGCCGTGCTGCATCGTCTGGACGAGGATCATGCCGAATCGGGTCTTATAGTGCGCCATCTGGTGTTGCCCGGCCATGTGGAAAATAGTTTGGAAGTGCTGCGTTTTATTGCCGATGAGCTTTCGCCCAAAGTGCATGTTTCGTTGATGTCGCAGTATTATCCAACCTACCGCTCGGGTTCATTCATTAATTTGCAGCGCAGCATCACCCCGGCGGAATACGATACCGTGATGAACGAAATGGAGCTTTTGGGATTGGTTAATGGCTGGATACAGGAACTGGACAGCCGCGACCATTACCAGCCCGATTTTACGAAAGATCATCCTTTTGAAGGCTAAATTTCTAAGCCAAATCCAAAAATCAAATCGCAAAAATCAAATAAATCTAAAAATAAGTAATTGTCAAATTGCAAATGACCATATCGATAGATTTTGAAAAACGGCCATGTGATTTATAAATCCGCATTCTG
>CAZNRQ010000666.1:0-2321 GCA_964574845.1 uncultured Bacteroidales bacterium | reverse complement strand
GCGGACTGGAATCGGTGGCTTATAACAAGAATCATAAAACTCCGAATACCCTGTTCTACGAATTTGGCAGGATATATTTCCGCGACAGCGAAAAAGCCGAAACCCTGGATAAGTACTCTGAATATAAACGTCTGGCCCTCTTTCTGAGTGGTAATATTCAGGATGCCAATTGGCACTCAAAAGAGCAGCCTGCCGACCTTTATTATGTAAAGGCAATGGTCGATAATATTTTGCGCAGGGCAGGTATTGCACCCGGCCGCATTCGTATCACCGACCAAGCGAAGCCACTACTTTTCAGTGAGCAGATCAATTATGCTGTTGATGGCAAGTTACTTTGCGAGATGGGCGAATTACAGGCCGATCTGCTGAAGCAAAATGATATAAAGGATAGCGTTTTCTACGCTTCCATACATTGGGATACCCTGCTGGAGTGCATAGATACTACCGGAATAAAATACAAGGAAGTTTGCCGTTTCCCCGAAGTTACCCGCGACTTGGCCCTGTTGATTGATAAGCAGGTGGATTTCGGTCAGATCGAAGCCATTGCTTACAAAACCGAACCTGCGCTCATCCGAAAAGTCAGCCTGTTCGATGTCTACGAAGGCAAGAATATTGACCCCGGAAAGAAATCCTACGCTGTGAATTTCATTCTTCAGGACGAAGAAAAAACTCTTACCGACGAACAGATAGATGCCTGTATGAACAAGCTTATTGCTGCTTATACCAAACAAATCAATGCTCAATTAAGATAAAACTATGGGACTGTTCGATTCAATCATTTTTGGGCCTGTTAAAAGCCGCCGGCTGGGAACTTCGCTGGGCATTAACCTTTTGCCGACACACATAAAGTTCTGCACTTTCAATTGCATTTACTGCGAATGCGGATGGACCGAGGCTTCTGATATCGCAAAAGCCGAATTTTATCCATCAGCTGTGATTGATGAGGCTCTGGATAAGAGACTGGCAGAACTTAAAGAACATTATCTTACGCTCGATTCCATTACTTTTGCCGGCAACGGCGAACCCACCACTCATCCTGAGTTTCCTCAGATCATTGAGAATACGATTCGTTCGAGAGACGAACTTGCTCCCGAAGCTAAGATCAGTGTATTGTCGAACTCTACCATGATTTCGGATCAGAAGGTGAGGGAGGCACTGATGAAAGTGAACAATATTATGAAGCTGGATGCAGGATCGGAGGAAGTGTTTCGCACCATCAATAATCCTAAGACTCGTATTTCTCTCGAAGAGATAGTCGAGAACCTAAAGAAATTTGAAGGCCAACTCACCATACAAAGTATGTTCGTACGTGGCGAGATAGGTCATAAAATAATTGACAATACGCTGCCCGAAGAGTTGGATAGATGGCTGAAGTATCTGGAAGTCATCAAACCCCGCGAAGTGATGATCTATTCCCTCGACCGAAGGCCCCCGGCTGCGAAGCTCGAGAAAATCACCGAAACGGAATTATTGATGATTGCCAATAAAGTAAGACAATTAAATCTGGAAGTCAGCGTTTATTGATGTGGAATCAGAGCAACGGACAGTGGGTGTGTACTTTCGAATTTCAGGATTTCTTTAAGGCGGTTACCTTTATCGAAAAGATATCATTGCTTTGTGATAGTCTGCAACACCTGCCTCAATGGAAAGATTCGCTGCATAGGGTTAGGATTACAGTAAAACATGAGAAGGAGGGAAGGGCAGAATCGGCAATTGAGTTGCAACAGAAAATTGAAAATATCTATGCCCATATTTGAAGCAACATGATAAGATACGAACCCAAGATATTACTGGCATTTGCTGAGGCTGTAGACGGCGATAAAAAAATATTCCGCTGGCTGAGCGAAAACGGCTATGTGGAGTTGGCCGCCCTGAGCAATTGTATCAATTCCGATACTCAGGCTTTCTTTTGGTTGATGAAGAACGGCTATCCCGAATTCGCCATCCTAAGCAACGCCATGGATGGTTACGACGATGCTTACAAATGGCTGGTGAAACACAATATGACTTTCTATGTAGTGTTTGCCGATGCCTGCCGCAATAAACCCAAAGCCATTGCCTGGCTAAAAGAGCACAATTTTGATGTATTTCTTATCGTTGCCGAAAAAATTTACCAGGTACTCGAAAAACAAAGACGAGATTTCCATGACCCTCATAAGGTGAGGTTTAGCTAGACACATATTTTATTTCCAAAATTTTGGGTGAGAGCGTTTCTCGTAATTTAGGAGATCGGAGCAAGAGGCGAATATGCTTGTCTATTCCTCTGAGGATTGCAAGCGTTTCTGGTTCTCTATGAGGCGTTGAAGGGTGGCTTTTTTGTC
>CAZNRQ010000665.1:0-2323 GCA_964574845.1 uncultured Bacteroidales bacterium | reverse complement strand
GTCGCGGAAAATATGGTAGAACTCTTTTATGACAAAGCCTTTGAAGTGTTTCATGGAAGAAGTAAAATGGCTATATTGTTAAATTGTTTTATTGTTAGGGTTATTTTTCGCTATTCATTCTTTGTTCCGTGCCCTGAGCTTGTCGAAGGGCACAAATCCTTATTCACTATTCACTGCACTTCTTGCCAATTTAATAAACACATCATTCATGGATTCTGCATGAAAAGTATCCTTTAGATTTTGAGGAGTGTCTAATGCCGCTATCCTCCCGTCAACCATTATAGAAACACGGTCGCAATATTCAGCTTCGTCCATATAATGAGTCGTAACAAATACCGTTACCCCCTCTGCGGCTGCTTCATATATCTGGTTCCAGAATTGACGTCGCGTAATAGGATCAACTCCTCCGGTGGGTTCATCGAGAAAAACGATCTTGGGGTCGTGAACCAGAGCGATAGAAAACGCCAGCTTCTGACGCCAGCCCAAAGGCAGATCCTTGATGAGTTTTTTGGCAGAATCCTGCAATCCTAATTTATTAAGAAGTTGTTCGGTTTTCTCCTTGATGTGTTTTCGGGTCATTCCATAAATGCCGCCAAAGAAACGAATGTTTTCATACACCGTAAGATCCTCATAGAGCGAAAACTTCTGACTCATATATCCAATGCTGTTCTTGATCTGGTTGGTTTGAGTATACACATCAAATCCGGCAATGGTGGCTTCGCCTGAAGTAGGTTTCGACAACCCGCACAAGATCTTGATGGCTGTGGTTTTGCCGGCTCCATTGGCTCCCAGAAAGCCGAATATCTCACCCTTATAAACCGTAAAATTAAGATCATCGTTAGCCGTAAAACTCCCGAATTTCTTAAACAGGTGGCTGACAGTAATTATTGGTTCACGCGTCTTCATGCAGTCTGATTCATTAGTGACATAAAACAATCTTCAATGTTGGGCTCAATCATCTTCATTTCTAAATGCTCATGACCTGATGACAGCAAATATTTTTCGAGTTCACCTTCATTCATTTGGTTCTCTTTTGCTGTGTAATGAACATATTGTCCGAATGGGAACACGCTGTCGCAATACTGATAATTTCCGAGATCGGACAATAATTTGTGTATGTTGGATGAGCGAAGTGCCAATAGTTTCTTGCCAAAATTTGCCGTAATCATTTCGGGCTTATCTATTTTAAGGATGTTCCCGTTTTGAATGAGGGCTACCCTATCGCAAAGTGAGGCTTCGTCCATATAAGGTGTGGAAACAACAATGGTGATTCCTGCACTCTTTAATGATTTCAGCATTTCCCAGAATTCCTTGCGCGAAACAGCATCCACACCAGTAGTTGGTTCGTCAAGAAAAAGCACTTCAGGTTTATGAATTAAAGCACATGACAGGGCCAGTTTTTGTTTCATTCCGCCCGATAAGGCTCCGGCACGCCTGTCTTTAAATGGTTCTATCTGGCTGTAAATATCTTTAATAAGATGGTAGTTTTCCTCAATGGTAGTGCTGAAAATGGTAGCAAAAAAGGTAAGATTTTCTTCGACGGTAAGGTCCTGATAAAGAGAAAACTTACCGGGCATATATCCTACCTGTTTTCTAATCTTTTTATAGTCTTTCACTACATCCAACCCTACCACTGAGGCCTTGCCCTCATCAGGCAGCAATAGGGTAACCAGGATACGAAAGAGGCTGGTTTTTCCTGCCCCATCGGGACCAATAAACCCAAATATCTCGCCCTTATCTACACTGAAGTTGATGTTATTCAAGGCCGGTATTTTATTATAGGATTTGCTTATGTTTTCAGCTACTACGGTGTTCATCTTTTATGGTCATTTATGGTCATTTGCTGCGCGTCATGTAATGGTCATTAATTGTCATTGGTAGTTATTGGTTTTTTAATCCGTATTTTTAGCCAATACCACATACTAAATACCATATACCAAAGACTATGTACTAAATACCTCTTACTTAAAATTCACCTCACCCGGCATTCCTATTTTCAAAGCGCCGTCGTTCTTTACTTTGACCTTTACCGCATAGACAAGATTCACCCGTTCTTCTTTGGTCTGTATGATCTTGGGTGTAAATTCAGCCGTGGAAGAAATCCAGGTAACTGTGCCTTCATATTTCCCCATCTCATCTTTCCCTTTATCGATAAGCACCTCTACTTTTCCTCCCAGTTTGACTACAGGCAATTGTGATTCACTTACATAAACCCTCAGGTAAATCGTGCTCAGGTCGGCAATTTTATACAGTGATTTGCCCGGAGTAACCAGTTCGTTTTGCATCATGTACTTGTCCAGAACCGTGCCCTTGATCGGATTCA
>CAZNRQ010000664.1:0-2326 GCA_964574845.1 uncultured Bacteroidales bacterium | reverse complement strand
CAGCAACTACGGATCTAAAATGGAGGCCCATTTTAACCAAAAAAATTGAGGCATTCGAACCTAAGATCCCTAATGAAGAGCTCATCGAACAGATGAAAGCCGAAAAACTGCAACAAAAAATTCAATCGTATAAAGGCGAATTGCCCGAAAATAAATCTACCAACAGCATAGACCCGGTGGTAGGTACTAATTATCTGGGAAACGAAAACAATGGAAGTTCGCCCCTTGACAATACCATAGCTATATCGAATGGTGGCTGGATAGTGAGTGTGGCCAATTGTACCATTGAATATGATAACACCAGCGGAGCTACTACATATTATAATGACCTTCTGACATTTTTGGGTGACGGAACAATTTCGGGAGTTTGCGACCCTGTGGTAATTTACGATGCAGCAGCCGACAGGTTTATCCTTTTCGTCCAGACCTCTCCTATCACCAGTGATTCCAAGATACTGGTGCTTTTTTCCAAAACCAATAACCCTACAGATGGATGGTGGTATTATAAACTCACGGGAAACCCTTTGAACAATGGTGAAGGTTTTGACTATCCGAAATTAGCTGTTTCGAACAACGAACTTTACATTGCCGGCAATTTGTTTTTCGAACCTGCAGGATCTTTTGATCAGGCCGTTTTATACCAGATCAATAAGAACAGCGGTTATACAGGTGGGTCGCTGACATGGCAATATTGGTATAATATTGCAGGCACACCCTTTACCTTGCTTCCGTTATCAGACGGTCAGGGTAATAATTATGGTCCCGGTTGCTATCTGGTAGCCACGGATGCCGGGGGCAGTTCAAATATTAAACTCTACGACCTTACGGACGATATGACAGGAAGCCCTACTTTGAATCTTTATAATGTATCCACCACAGCCTATTCGCCTGCAGGTGATGCACAACAATCGGGAACCAGTTGCCTGTTAAGTAATGGCGATTGTCGTACCTTAAGCGGATTTTATCTGAATGGCTTCATACATTTTGTTTTTCATTCGGATATCGGAAGCGGCTGGAATGGTATAAACTATAACAGGCTAAACGTTGGTTCGAAGACCAATCAATCGAGTATGTTCGGATCGGCCGGCAGCTATGATTATTCTTATCCTTCTGTTGCCTCGTTTGGATTCGGAAGCAGCGACAAATCGGTACTTATCAACTTTGGCCGTGCAAGCTCTGCCATCTATCCCGAGATACGCGTTGTGAATTGCGATAATGGCATGAACTGGTCCAATTCAGTTTTGGTGAAATCCAGCAGCAGTTTTGTAAGTTATACTTCGTCGACAAACGAAAGATGGGGCGACTATACCGGAGCCTTCCGAAAATTAAACAGCTCTAATCCCTCCGTTTGGATAAGCGGAAGCTTCGGCACGACATCCAATGACTGGAGCGCTTGGAATGCAGAAGTGCACGGAGGCGCCGGTAGCGGGATCAGCAGCGTTGCCACAAAGGAGCAGTTTAATTTATATCCCAACCCGATAATTGAGACATTTACCATAGAATTTACTCTTACTGAAAACACCCCACTGGAGATCAATATTGTTGATATGGATGGGAAAATGGTAAAAGAACTCTACCATGGGAATGCTTCACAGGGAGATAATAATTTCTCGTTCAACAAAGCCAACCTTGCCAAAGGCACCTATTTTTTGGTTATTAAAAGCAACTCAAGTATATTGAAGAATGAAAAAATTATTATTGCTGGCTAGTACGCTCGTTTTTGTCATAGTTATAGCTTCCTGTTGCAGCCAGAAAAAGACTGAGACAGGAAATGCCGGTGGGACTAATAATGCCGGAATAGAATCCTATTCCGTATCTGACACGTCGAAAAGCGGTCATCAGACGACCGAAAGTTCAGCTACAGCCGGGATGGATGGAGGCATAAAAAAAGACAGTCTGCCATCGCATGGCAATGGAACTGCCATAATCCATCATGCACCCGACCAGGCTAAAATTGATTCAATTAAAAACGCTAAAACGAAAACTAAAAAATAGCAAGCATTCAAGGAAAACAGACTTCCCCTTAATATTTCATGATCAAAAATCGTCAGACAAAAATGAATTTTGTGCCTGACGATTTTTTTAATGATCTTTGACTTTAGAACTTTATGCCACTTTGTCGTATCATAATATTAGTATCCCCTTTTATGACAAATTTGCAGTTAATAATTTTATTTGTCAGTGTTTTATGTCATAAATACTGACATTTCTCAGTATTGTTTTATTGGTACAATAATTGTTATTTGGACATAATCTAAATAATCGACAATGATTAACATTTTTATCAGTTTTTTTTAATGTATTATATAGTGGAAAGTTTGAGAAT
>CAZNRQ010000663.1:0-2333 GCA_964574845.1 uncultured Bacteroidales bacterium | reverse complement strand
CCTAAAGTTTAAATAATAAATTCCCGAAGCAAGTCCTTTTGTATCAAACTTCATTTCTATAAAACGGTTAATAACATCTATTGAAACTTTTTGAAGTTGTTGGCCCAGTAAATCAATCAAAATGATCTCGTAATGGCCATTATTTAACTCATCACCTTTAACATAAAGTACATCAGTTAACGGGTTGGGGTAAACAATCAAATTAAATTGTGGAGTATTATTTGAGTTAATACCAATTACACTATTATCAGGTTGTTCAAAACCCTGTGTTGCAATCAATGTGCTTTGTATAAAAGTCGGTATAACTACCTCGCCTATGGTTGAAAATGAGATTATTGTACCGCTGTTTATTAAATTCCCAGTAGAACCAATTACTTGTCGTTCAATACTAATTTGAGCACACAATAATTGACTGTAAACCAAACCGAACAAAATAAGGAAAATCGTTTTCATCTTGTCTATTTATTTCTAGCTTGAATTTTATTAAGTTGTTCCTGTAAGTCGGCAACTTGTTTTTTTAATTCATCAATCATAACTTGTTGCTCTTGCATTCCTTTTACTAAGGGGACAACAAAAGTGGCATAACCAACTGTGTAATTATCTTTTTCATTTACAGGATGATGAACTCCATCGAATTTGTACCCTATTTCATTTGCTGCATTTTCAACTTCTTGGGCAATAAAACCCGTTTGTGTCATGGAAGAAATTTCATTCATTCGTTTAAAATACCGATCTTTCTTTTCAACATCTTTACAAGTATCCATTCTTTGTTTGATACCTAAAAATTCATCAAATTTCAAAGAATTAAGGTTATAAGTAACAGGGCGTAGTTTTGTTATGAAAGATAATCCTGGTACGTTTTCATTAATGTTTTGTTTAAACCTACCATCTGATAAATTTTGCCAATTGCCATATCCTCCAGTTAAGTTAGTATTGCCAGAATAGCCTAAAACTATTTTATCATTTGCATTTGTAACTGAAAGAAAACCAATAGCTGTTGCCTCTGTTAGATTTCCGGAATTTACATCTGCCTGATAACCAATTCCTATATTATCACTCCCTGTTGTGTTAGCATCAAGTGCCCACATTCCAATAGCAGTATTTTCGCTCCCGGTTGTATTGCTTTGCATATTTAGACCTATTGCAGTATTTGCAGCCCCTGTAGTATTAGAATATAAAGAATTGTGTCCAATTGCCGTATTTCTAAATCCGGTAGTATTTGATTTAAGCGAATAATTTCCAACTGCAACACTTTGGTAGCCTTCTGATGTTGATGTAGGTTGGTTTGAAAAAAGTGCCTGATAGCCTATTGCAATATTGTCACTTGTATATGCAGTACTTCCATTATTGAATGATTGTTGGTTTAAAGCTGACCCACCGATTGCAATATTTTGACCCGCGACTAAATTATTAATAAGAGCTGCATTTCCTATTGCAATATTATTGCGGCCGATAGTATTATACTTTAATGCATTTCTACCAATAGCAGTATTTATATACCCAGAAGTATTAGAATAAAGAGCACCATCTCCAATTGCAGTATTTGCATATCCCGTAGTATTGGAATATAGTGCGTTATAACCAATGGCAGTTCCTGAGTATCCAGTAATATTATTATAAAGTGTCTTAAATCCAAATCCAGAATTACCACCATTTGATTGATTATTTAAGCCAGCTTTATAACCAAAAAAAGTAGAACCGGCGGGATCAATTCTACCTGCTTTTTGCCCATTAACTCTAAAATTTAATGCAACACTGTCTATCGTACCAATTGAATTAACACCATCAACGGTCCCCGAATTGCCAGATAAACTCCATCCATTACTTCCAGATGGAACATGTAAAACGGTGTCAGCAACTATTGCATAAGGTACTGATATAAATTGAGTTGTTCCTAAATCAACATAACCTGTGCCAATGTTTGCCTGAACTTGAAGAAAACAATTGTTTGCCCCCCAAGGTATTGAAGAAAACGATCCACCCACCCCTGTAGATGTACCCTGACCAATCTGTAAATTAACCAACCCAAAATTGTTGGTTTGCACGGGGCCTTGAGTTTCTTCATAAACAATTGCTCCCATTGATGTAGATTTATGAATAGTAAATTTTATTGTTGCGCTTTGGTTTTGCAAAATTGATCCCGATGCATTTCGCAAAACTGCCTGATAATTTATACCTTGTGGCACCTGAGCTTGTAATCCTGTTGTTAAAACAAATACAACAATAAATATCCCGAATGGTCTGGTAAACTTTCTCATTTTATTTCATTTTTTATATTTTATTCATTTGGTCATTCCAAAAACATTAATTCTTATAACTTTTCAACCTTGTAT
>CAZNRQ010000662.1:0-2335 GCA_964574845.1 uncultured Bacteroidales bacterium | reverse complement strand
CGGCAGCAGCATCAATCAAATATTGACCCTTTTTGCCTTCACATTCTTTGCCGTCTATTGTGAATTTTACTGTTTCACTCATGTTATTATCTTTATTAATGTTACTATCAAAAATGAATTATTCGTGAATTTCGGAACTGCGTCCTACAACAGCGCAGGATTCGAGCACGGATGCCTGCAGGTCGAATTCGCTGAGGAAATCAACGTTCTTAACTCTGGCATCATACAGTTCCCTGAAATTCTTAATGGTGGTGGCTATTGGGTTGGAAGAGGTCTGGCCCAAACCGCAACGGGTGGTTTTGCGCAGTATCTCGCCCCATGCTAACATATCATCAAGGTCTTTCTTAATGGCATGACCGGCAACCACTTTTTCTATAGAGTTCTTCAGAATGGTGTTGAACGAACGGCAGGTTACGCACGAACCGCATGATTCGTCAGCGAAGAAATGCATAAAGTTGACCACAACGTCTTTCAACAGGTCGCGTTTTTTGCCTATCACTATCATGGAACCTCCTGTGGGAAGATCTTCGAGAGCTATCTTACGGTCGAATTGTGCGGGATTCAAACAAATGCCCGAAGGACCGGCAACCTGAACCGCCTGAACGTCATCAGCACCTACCATTTCCAGCATATCTTTTATGCTCATGCCCCATTCAATTTCATACACACCGGGCATTTTGCAATCGCCCGAGATGCTCAGCAGTTTGGTTCCTGCCGATTCCTGGGTTCCCATGGCATTGTACCAGGCACCGCCTTTTTCCAATATCTTCACAGCCGAACAGAATGTTTCGACATTGTTTACTATGGTTGGTTTTGCTTTGTAGCCTTTTTGTACGGGGAAAGGAGGACGGTTGCGGGGTTCGCCGCGTTTGCCTTCTGAGGATTCAATCAGAGCCGATTCTTCGCCGCACACATACGCGCCTGCGCCGAACTGAATGCGGATATCGAAATCGAATTTACTGCTCAGTATCGTATTTCCCAACAAACCTTTGGTACGGAGTTCTTTCAGCACGCTTTCCAGGTAAGCTTTCAGGTAGGTGTATTCGTGGCGCAGATATAATATGCCATGTTTGGCACCAATGGCATATCCGCCTATGGCCATACCTTCGAACAGCATATGGGCACGCTCGGTCAGCAGCACGCGGTCTTTAAAAGTACCGGGTTCGCCTTCGTCGGCGTTGCACAATACATAATGATCGCCGGTTTCGCGCGAGCAGAAATCCCATTTCATACCGGTGGGGAAGCCTGCGCCCCCGCGTCCGCGAAGATTCGATTCTTTCACTTCGGCTATCACGCCTTTGGCATCCATTCTCAAGGCTTTCTCCAGGCCCTTGCCCAGGGTATATTCGCCCAAAGTTACGGCACCCGGTTTACGGATATGGTTTTTCACCATCGACTTCACCAGGGGGTTGGCATTTTGCCCGTCGCCCAAAGTAGTAACCATGTCCTGTACGGCTTTTCCGGCGCGCATATCGGCCACCAGTTGGCGAACCTTTTCGCAGGTAAGCGAAGTAAATACAACATTATTGATCAGTGCGGCTGGTTCCTGGTCGCTCATGCCTATGCAGGCGGTGTAGCGCAGGCCAATTTGTCCGTCTGCAGTGGTTTTGCCAAAGCTGACGCCGGTGAGTTTTTCGAACTCGTCGGCCACATCGTCCATGCCCATCATGCACGAAACCACGCTGTTGTTTAAATACACGGCGTATTTGCCCACGGGTTTGCAGGTGAAAAAGTGATAGAACGAACGTACCTGAATTACGTCGACTTCGGAAATATGAAGTGCAGTAGCAATGGTGCTCACCGCCTCGTCCGAAACGCAGCCAAATTCGGCCTGAACGCCGAGCAGTATGTCCATCATGCGGCCTGCGTCGTTCCCGAAGGTTCCGAGAATACTTAAAATTCTTTCTTTCATAAGGATATATTAGAGTTTATTGATAATTGTCAGTAAAGGATTGACAAAAGTATTCAGTTTTTCGGAAAAAAAAAGGGTTACAAGAAAAATAATTTAGGAGAAGGAAGTTTGGAGAGGGAAGATTGATGGTTATATTGTTTGATTGTTCTATTGTCATTTGCTATGCGTCATTGGTAGTCATTTGCTGCGCGTCATTAATCGTGTTTTTTTGATAGCCCCAGAGGGGCGACATGTTGGTAGCAACGGGCAACGCCCGTGGTATAATGTCAACAACAAACCAGAAGCCCCAGAGGGGCGACATTATTTTAGCGGATTAAGCTTTAACCGTAGCACGGCTTGAAGCCGTACTACGGATTTGTTGAAGGGGTATTCGATTATGGGGTTTTTGGATTGCAGAAAGGTAATATTGAGTTTGTATGACAT
>CAZNRQ010000661.1:0-2337 GCA_964574845.1 uncultured Bacteroidales bacterium | reverse complement strand
CATTTATTCCATTCGCATGCGCTTCTCTTACTATTTCTTGACCGGGATCGGCAATGCAAGGCAGGCCTGCTTCGGAAAGCAATCCTACATCTTCGCCCTTCATCAAAGGAGCAATATATGGCGAAACATCAGTTTTCACCGAATGTTCATTGTATTCCAGAAAAGTCAGGGAGTCGATATCAATGGATCTGTCAATACGTTTCAGAAATCGGCGGGCAGTGCGGAGTTCCTCTACAATAAAGGTTTTCAGCGTGGCAGTATGGCTCTGTACACTAGCCGGCAATACACTTTGAAGCTCCGATGCATCGCCCAGTGTAGAAGGTATAAGATAAAGTATTCCTTTTCTGCTAATTATATCTGCCATAGTTCAGTGGTTTGGCATAAAATTTGGTAAAAATCATGTTTTCCGAAACAAATATAAATTAAATTTCCACCCTTATGAAAAAAATTGTCATTGCATTAAGCTTGTTTGTCTTCTCCATCACACTGTTTGCGCAAAGCGCTTTAAAGCCGGTACAGGTGAATGTTTTTAAGAACGGCACTTATTTTATTGCCAAAGAAGGCAGCGTCCCGGTGAAAAAAGGATGCGCCATGCTCGAACTTCCTCAGCAGCCCTTGTTGGGAACTTATTGGATCAACTCATCAAAAGATTCCAAAATTTCTAAAGTCTACTTTCTGACGGATACCATCAAGAAAACCAAGGTGCCACAAAACTTCAATGATATTTTTAAAGGGTCGGTAGGCAAGAAGGTTCATTTCTCCTATGCCGCCGGAAATGAAAAGACAGTGAGAGAAATCACAGGAACTTTATCTGAATTTTACGAAAGTTCGAACATAGCCAAAATAAAGCTGGCTGATAACAAGACCACTTATTTTCCCGTGTCGTCCATGATTGAATTTACCATTGACGATTCCGGTGCCGGTCTGCTGACTGTAGATTCACTGGTAAGGGTGGCAAAGATATTTTTAGAAAAACCAGCCAATAATGTTGATCTGAAGCTGGTTTATATGCAATCGGGCATTCAATGGTTCCCATCCTATAACATCAAGATCATTAACGATAATGAACTTCAACTGGAAATGAAGGCACTGGTAGAAAACTATTCGGAAGACATAGACGATGCCGAATTAACCCTGACCGTGGGAAATCCCCAGTTCTTTTATAATACAGCCTGCGACCCCATTGCCAACAACTACCTTACTTCCTTGTACGATGTGAAAACTGCCTCTATTACTTCTATTCCCCTTCAAATGCAAACCTATGCCAACTCCAATGCTTATGTTGCTACCGATCATTCCCAAATGGATAACAATTTCGAACCATTGGATGAATATTCTACAGTTGGTGAGAAGACAAACGATCTGTACATGTACAAACTGGGCAATGTCACTTTGCCGGAACAAAGCAAATCGAGCTTTCAGATATTTTCGACCAAGCTGCCTTATAAAGACATGTATGAAGTGAACATTGGCGATATCGTTAATTACTCTTATTATTCGTACATCAGCAATGACCCTGAAAAACGCTACGATGTTTTCCATTCGCTTCAGTTATCCAATATAACCACTTTCCCGTTTACAACAGCTCCTGTTTTCGTACTGAATGAAAATATGCAGCCACTGGCTCAGGACAGATTGAAATATACACCTACCGGAGCTAACGTTTCTGTTCAACTTTCCAAAGCAGGGGATGTAGTGGTGAAAAACAAAGAAGAGGAAGTGAAGAAAGAAGAAAATGTTAAAAAGATAGGCAAGACTTATTACAACAAAGTAACCATAAAGGGTTATATTACAGTGGAAAACCTTCAGGCGAAAAAAATACTTCTTACTGTGAAAAAAGATATCCTGGCCAACGTTCTTGAAACCAGTGACAGCGGAAAGATTGAAAAAAGCGGAAGATACAGTAGTTTGAACCCTTTCGAAAGTGTGAACTGGGAGATTCCTTTCGGATCAAAAGAAAAGAAAACCATCACCTATACCTATGAGGTTTACGCTCCCAACAACGGCAGTACTTATTAGTAGGTGCTAGTTTCTCTGGCAAAGGCAATCATAGACCGATAAGTTTTCGTTCTGTGGTTGCCTTTTTCTTTACCCGAAAAGCTTGCCTTAAACGATATGCCTTGTCTATCTTGAGTCGCAAATGTTATTTGATATAAATCAGTTGTTCCCATTACTTAATTTAACAAATTTTAATGTTTAATACTTTGTTATCCGAGTAACTTTGTGGCTGTATTTACGTATAAAATGCTACAAACTTAAACAATGCTCTATAAGACGGATATTTGGGATTCTGTTTTCAATAATTATAAGGATCCCATCTGTATAGTTGATAGAAAT
>CAZNRQ010000660.1:0-2339 GCA_964574845.1 uncultured Bacteroidales bacterium | reverse complement strand
TTTTTGATGCGTGCGGCAGTGCAAATGGGACCGATGGGACAATTAGGACTTATGGATGTGAGAATGGAGGAATGGAGGAATGGAAAAATGGAAGGCTGGCGATATTGTAATGGGCTTTTGTTCCGTAGGAACCCATATTGGCAATATGGTGCTATATGGAATTATATTATTGTGCCATTTCAGACAGAATGAATTACTAAATCAAATAACAAAAGTGTAGTCTATACATCATTTAATAGAAAATGGTATTTCATAATTAATTGATGGATTTCTGGCTGGTGATCACATTTCTCCTAATGCAATTCTATACCTTCAGCCTATACTGACATTTTTCGGTTCATAAAAAATCCTTAGCGATTTTAATAATCCCAAAATCCCGACTAGCAATCGGAAAGTTTTCAAAAAAAAAATTCGGGAAACATTTACTAAAAAGGGATAACCCCAATTAAAGCATTAGTTCTTGAAATCCTAATGCTAAAATTGGGATAATTGTATTATTTTTACAAACACCAATTCCATTTTTACCCAACCTAACAAAGTATTTATGGCCAAACAAATAGTGTTCATCATCACCCTCCTGCTTACTCTGGGCGTCTTCGCCTTCACGGTGCGCTGCCTCTGGGGGTTCTTCAGCCTCACCAAACGTTTTCCCATACGCAACTATGGCAAACGCATTGCCGTTACGCTTGGGGTAGCCTTCGGACAAACCAAGATCTTCCGCCGTCCCGTCATTGGCCTCATGCATGCGCTGGTATTCTGGGGCTTCTGCGTCATTCTCATTGGCAGCATCGAAATGGTCACCGACGGCCTCACAGGCGTCGATAAGGCATTTTACTCACCCGGTATCATCTACCGCATTATCTTTGGGTCAGGCGACATATTTGCCCTCATCATACTGCTGGCCATAGTCGCCTTCCTCTTCCGCCGCCTCTTCATGAAGATCAAACGCTTCATGGGCTACGAACTCACCCACAAAAACCACATCGACGCCTACATAGCCCTTTCGCTGATATTATTGCTGATGGTATCCCTTCTCTCCATGAACGTCTTCTACAGCGTCATGTATCCCGGCGATCCCAAGGCTCCCTATCCTTTCAGCAATTTCGTGGCAAAATACATTACCAATATGAGTTTCGATATGGCCTATGTGATGTACGAGATCAGCTGGTGGTGGCACATACTGCTGATATTTCTGTTTGCCAACATACTCCCCTACTCCAAGCATTTCCATGTTTTTCTTTCCGTGCCCAATGTCTTTTTCAGCCGCCTCGATCCTTTGGGAAAACTACCCAATATGGACAGCATCACCAAAGAGATCAAATCGATGATGAACCCAGAAACCGCTTATGCAACGCCCGCTGGCGAAGTGGTGGTGGAGCGCTTCGGTGTGAAAGATGTGGAAGACGTTACCTGGAAAAACTATTTCGATTCATTGACCTGTACGCAATGCGGACGATGCAGTTCGGTTTGTCCGGCCAATATCACGGGCAAGAAACTCTCGCCCCGCAAGATCATGATGGACCTGCGAGCCCGCATGCTCGAAAAAGGCCCCGGCCTGGTGAAGAACGGAAAAGACTTTACGGACAACAAATCCCTGCTCAACGACCATATCACCCGCGAAGAGCTGTGGGCCTGCACCACCTGCAATGCCTGCGCCAAGGAATGCCCGGTGAACATCAACCAGCCCACCCTGATCGTTGATATGCGCCGCTACCTGGTGATGGAAGAATCGGCAGCTCCCAGCGGATTGAACATTATGTTTACCAACATCACCAACAACGGAGCCCCCTGGCAGTTTTCGCCGGAGGACAGGATGATGTGGGCAAAGGATCTGATGATTGGGAGACAGGAGACAGGAGATAGAATTTAGGAGATAGAATTTAGGAGGTAGGATATAAGAGTTGGAGCTAGAAGAATGTAGAACCTATTAATAATTTAAAAAATAAGGAGACAAATTATGAATTTTACACCTTCAAAGAATTTTACCGACTTAATCGTTTGGCAAAAATCGCATCAATTGGTTCTGGATATTTATAAATTCACGGAAAGATTTCCTAAAAGTGAATTGTTTGGTCTAACTTCGCAATTGAGACGCTCCATGGTCTCAGTTCCTGCTAATATTGCCGAAGGATATAAGAAGAGAGGCAAAGCGGATAAAGTACGGTTTTTAAATATATCACAAGGCTCTTTGTCCGAAAGTCATTATTATCTTATTTTGGCACATGATCTCAATTATGGAGATAATTCAATACTACTCGAAAAATTAACTGAAGTGTCCAAACTAATCGAAGCCTATATGAAAGGAATCCAAAACTCCTACTAACTCCTGTCTACTATCT
>CAZNRQ010000659.1:0-2340 GCA_964574845.1 uncultured Bacteroidales bacterium | reverse complement strand
ACGCTTGAGGAATAATCGCTGAAGGCGTCAATTTCTTTTAAGTTGGTATTGATGGTTGCTTTGCCATTTTTAGTATGACATTTTCCGCAAAGTTTTGGAATGGACGCACGGTTGGTGGCAGACGAATCGGCATAACGACTCATTACTTTGTGAGTGCCATGACAATCGGTGCAGTAAGGAGCATTCGACTTCTTGGTGAAATAGGCTTTGCCATGGCCGCTGTTGATATAAAGATCAGATACTGCTTCGTGGCAGATGGAGCAATCAACTTTCTTGTTGGTGATGCAAGGTCTTACGTTTGTATGATCAGTAGTGACCTCTGTATGACATTTGTTGCAGGCAAAGTTTTTATGAGCTGAGGTGACAAAGTCATTGGGATTGATCTTCAGTGATACTTTTTTATTGTTTACAGTTTTATAAGCCTCATCGGTAGCATGACATTTTAAACAAACCTGGTTCGAAATGACTGTTTCAGCCTTTTGGGCTTTGATGATATGAGAAGAATGGCAGTCATTACATGCCGGAACCGAGCCGGCTTTTTTCTCCCAAAGGTCTCTTTTAATAATTTTCTTATGAACCAGCTCAATATTAGCATGACATTTCATGCAGGTGCTTGCTATCTTCCCGCTCGAGGTGCTGGATAGAGGATTGGTATGAGGTAAGATTAAATGGTTGCTGTGGCAATCGTTGCACGTGGCAGAAACGATCAATCCGAACTCGAATAAGCCTTTTCCATGTATACTCTCGCTGTAGTTGGTGAGAATATTTTGCATGTTAATGTTGTATAATCGTGCTACAGGAGCTCCTTCTTTGTGGCATTTACCGCACAAAATGGGAACATTCATTTTATAGGTAGTCGATTTGGGAGAGGTATGTGATAAGACATCGTGTTTGCCGTGACATTCTTTACAATCAGGAGCATAAGGAGCATTAAACTTTAATGCCTGCCCGTGAATACTCATAGAAAACTGCGATTGGGCATTTTTATGACAACTGCCACAATTCACTTCTTTCAGATTTTCAGGGTGAGGGAATTCAGTTACATTGGCATCCGTATGGCAGGACACGCACTTGACGTCGCGGTGAACAGAACCTTTCAGAATGTTCTCTTTAACAAATAATGAAATGGTTTTTCCATTTTGTACTTTAGTTAAAGTGTTGTCAGAGTGACAGGCCAGACAGTCGTCATTGGTCTGGGAAAATGATTTACCTGCAAAAAGAATGAGGCTTATGAATAAGAGGATAGAGGATGCCTTAAATAATTTAAACATATTCTGTTCTGAATTAGTTAGTACGATTTTAGATGCTGCTTTTGTTCTATTAAAAGAATTAAGGATAGTTTAAGATAAAAATCACGAACCCTTAAGACACAGGATTCGTGATTTCGAAATGCATTAATTTTGTATTTGGATGCTCAATTGATTATCTCAACCTGACAGTAATATTAAAGCCTAACATCAAACCCATTTTTTTGGTGAAATCAAATTGGTTCTTTGTGAAATTATGCTGGGGATTTAAAGCTCTGTAAGAAGAAACAAATACCTGGAAACAGTGGGTAGGGGTTGCTATTTCGTAAGCAAGAGCTACGTTTGGTTTCGGGAATTGCATTTGGTTCTGACCAATCTTTGTGAAAAATCCCTGGTCATACTCCAAAAGGAATGAATGATAGTTGTAGAAATTGATTCTGGCTCCGGCTGATATTCCGAAGATATTGTTTTCGTAGAGTGGTTTGTAGCTGGTTACTATCTCGGTATCGGTAGTGTCTATGGATTTTACACTTTCTACTTTATTGATATGGCTATAGCTGGCGCCTACTTCTAAAGAGAACTCTTTACAGAATTTACGGGCAACAATCAATTGAGCAAAATATGACATGCGATCTTTAAAATGGTAGGTACTGTCAACGCCATAATAATTTTTAGGCCTGCCGCAAATAGAAGCATTGCCATATAAGGTTAATGACAGAGGAATAGAACCGCTTACATTTTGCTCAAGCAATTTTCCTTTTGCATAGAATTCCTGATATTTACTGTCTTTTTCTGTAGCAAATCCAACTGACAACTGGTCAATGATTGAATATTGCAGAGCCATGCGGATGTTTGATGCTCCATATAAACCAAAGAGATCATGAATCCCGTTTTCGAGGTTTGAAAAACGGTGTTGTATGTGCAGTTCAAGACTTCCTTTTTTAGGAATTAAACTGGTTTCCATGTCAACTAACATTGTACAACCCCATTGTTCGTCTACAGGTTTTTTACCTTCGGCTTTAGCCTGTTTGATAGAATCCTGTTTTGCAGCATCATTGTTTTGAGCATAAAGGCCAGCTGATAACAAGAAAGC
>CAZNRQ010000658.1:0-2348 GCA_964574845.1 uncultured Bacteroidales bacterium | reverse complement strand
TGCCAAAACAACTCAAAGCTTTGATTCTGGGCAGCGGTGGCGCGGCATCGGCTGTGGCTTATGTACTTCAAAAGAAAGGCATAGAATACAATATCATCTCCCGGAAACCTTCCTCAAAGATATTGATCAATTATAATGAACTCAACCAGGAAATGATGCTCGAGCATAATCTCATCATCAATGCCACTCCGGTAGGAATGTTTCCCATCATAAAAAAATATCCCGACATTCCTATTCAATGCATCACTCCCGAACATGTGTGCATCGACCTGATCTATAATCCGGTCCGTACCATGTTTCTGAAGATATCTGAAAAACAGGGAGCACGCATACTCAACGGATTGGCTATGCTACATGCGCAGGCGGAACGCTCGTGGGAGATCTGGAATAAATAATTTTTATTTTGTTTGCAGGTTTGCAAATAAAGTGTAATTTTGCACTCACAATTGAGGTTCGGTAGTTCAGTTGGTTAGAATACGTGCCTGTCACGCACGGGGTCGCGGGTTCGAGTCCCGTCCGGACCGCTTCAATTACAAAAAAACCTTGCAGAAGTAATTTTGCAAGGTTTTTTGTTTCCAGGATATTGGAATTGCTGATGAGCTACTCAATAGCCAACTACAAAGCACCCTCCCTTTCATTTCCCAAACACCCATCCCCTGCCCTGCAGATAAGCCTTGCATTTGGGACAGAAATCATTTTCCTCGTCGGTGGTGTTTTTGCCTTCGGCATCGCGCATAAAGCATGTTTTGTTAGGGCAATGGTCCAGTCCTTGGGTATGCCCCAGTTCGTGTATGGAAGCCTTGAACAATTGTTCCAGTGTATTGGACTTGCTCAAACGAAAGGTAGATACCACACAGGCATTGCCGGGGCAAAACCCCAAACCTATCACTCCCCAGTCGGCTATGCCATCGTTGGTGCAACTGATATCTTTGGTGGTAAGGGCTATCACTATATGTCCCGGCTGGGTGCGCGAAGCAAGAAAATTAAGCAGCGAATCGGCCCTATAACGGTTGCGCGCCTTATAATAAGCAGTTTCGGGCAAGGATATGGCCTGTTTGAGTTCCACTTTGGGATATATCTTCTTCAGTTCGCTTACCACGTAATCCGTCATCGCTGCCGAAATATCAGCAAAGGGCTGCACATCAATTACTATAGGGGTTGTTTGGGCAGCAGTTTTTTTATCAGGAGTGGGTTCCTTTTTTCCTGCCGAAACATCAGCCCCGACATTACCGCCGCACGAGTTGACCAACATCCAGACAAAAACCAATATACAGGGGTTTATTTTCATGATTTCAGCGGTTCAGATATTCTTTTCAGCTTTTATTCTTTTTCTATTTTGATTTTATCAAACCTCGATTACATTCGTCAGTTGACGGACAAGCGAGCATGAAAAATCAACTATCTCCTTCATTCTTCCCAGTCGTACTTTATAAATAATTCCTTCCTGAGCAATTCTGTTTCCTCTTCGGTATCGCGCGGAGCAACACGAACCACATCTTTAACAGCAATTTCAGTGTCGGCAAAATCAAATCCTATTTCAACCATCTCCAGTATGTAGGCTTCAGGCATTTGACGCAGGGTGATGCTGTCAAATCTTATCACATATAGAGGGTCCTTATGCCCGCAACACCCACATTCATAATAGTCTGTTCCTGTAATTCGACCTTGCCAGCCGCTTAGATCAAAGTTTCCTTCGTAGGGTTCTATAACCCCTTTTTTAATTTTTACGCTATCGCCAATTGTCAGTTTTTTCATTTTTTTCACCTTTTATTCGTTTGCTATTTCTTTTATCACAGTAATCACTTTTTAAAATCATCATCAATCAAATCACACAAATCACACTAATCACAGTTCAGACATCATTTTTTAAAATCATCATCAATCAAATCACACAAATCATACAAATCACAGTTCAGACATTTTTATATTCCGACGCAGGTTGTAGCCAGGCGACTAAGGGGAAACTAAACTCAAATTCTGATCTTAAGGTTCTATAACATCAGAAATACTAACAAATTCGTAAATTGAAATTTCCAGGGCATAGCAAATCAATAGCATTGTATCATATTCTGAACCGCTGCCGCCTTCCTCAAACCTTTGAATTTCATCAAGACTTAATTGGCCTTTATCAGCCACTTCCTGTTGGGTCATATTTTTTTTCTCACGGAAATACTTTGCTGCTAATCCAAGTTTTTTTAACTCTCTGAGTATGGAAGGACTATTGGGGTCCATATTTTCTACCCTGCTTGCCAGTTCCTCAGGTGTAATATTTTTTTCCTTCATCTTTTCTTTCAGCCTATTACCAAGAATATCTCTTTGTTCTTTAAGCATCTTTTCTAAGTTTTTGT
>CAZNRQ010000657.1:0-2350 GCA_964574845.1 uncultured Bacteroidales bacterium | reverse complement strand
TCAGTATAGATCCTGCGCAAACTTCCATCGGTCTGATGAATGATCTGTTGAAGATTGACAGAAGCAGGTGCATTGGCCTTAATGATCAGTGCGGCCTGAATTTTTTTAAACTTATCCAGTTCCTCACGTCCCTCCGGTGTCACCCTCTGATATCGGCTGCCATAACGTGAAAAAATCTCGGTATAACCTACCTTTTTAACATCGATAGATCTCTTGATTTTTTCCTTCAGTCCGTCGGCGCCCATCATCATCCATCCGCAACAACGCTCGGTAGCATTCCAGAGCGCTTTACATTCCAGAAAAGCGGCATAATCCAGGTCACCGGCTTCATCCAAAATAATGAGGGGGTTGGCAATGCTCCTCAGATAAAACACCAAATCTTCAAAAACATCACTGTATCTACCAGTGTAGCCAACCCCGTATTCCTTTGCAATAAACCTGATCAGTCTCTGCTTACTTTTTGTCAGACTGCAATCCACGTAAACCGCGTTGCGGTGTGTTTTAACATAGATCTTGGCAGTGAAAGTCTTTCCTATATCGGCGCTATCGCAGATAATTGCACTTATGCCGTCTTCCTGGCATTTGGTCAGCTGGCCGGTGATGTGTTCAAACACCGGTGTATTGGCAGTGTTCCATGGAGTCTCACCCTTCAGAGAAATATTGAACTTCCGGGCCAGGCTGATCCAGTTTTCCTGGCTCAGAACCTTATCAACCTCTCCGCGTTGAATACGGCTGTATATAGCCGCCGAAATACCCAGCGACAAGGCAAATTTACTGTCAGATCCGTCGAAGTTTTTACGACGTTCCTTGATTTCCTTAATAATCGATTGTTTTAATTCTTTAGTCAGCATAATTTGGTGTTTTTAGTGATACTTATTTGGTGTTTAAATTGAGTTTAAAGCGCGTTTCCTGAATTCTTCCGGATCATAATCGGCCAGAATATCATCTATGTTTTCGTCACTATTGAATTCGTGTGCAACAACCCGGGTATCTTCAGCGGCAAGTTCAACCTCTTTCATCATTGCAACATCAATGATCACGGGTTTAGCCAGTGATTGTTTGCCTTCTTTGGTCATCTTATCGAACGATGCCACGTATTTTGCTTGTTTCTGATAATTGTCACGGTCTTTTTGTGTCTGCTCAGCTTTCGATTCATTGTATTCTACTATCTTCTCGCACTTGCAGATATAATTGCCGTGCTGATACAGGAACACCTCATCAATATTCCCGTTATCATTAGCCAGGTAATAGGCATCCACCTCATAGTTGTTCGGAAGCAGCTTTTGCAGACAGTTGAGATCAGGTAGATGATATTTTCCATTTTCAACCCAGGCATACTGGTTTCTTCTGATGCTTGTTTTGGTTTTATCGCCTATGGTCTTGTAAAGAATGGCCTTATTCACATGGGGCATGTCAGGATTCAGTTCTGTTTTCAAAACCGACCAGCGCGTCTGATCAGGATATAGTTTCATTTTCGGATGCTGCGTGTTATTGTATTGTTTGATGGCTTCAATGTCGTCGGCCACCAGTTGTTCAAAGGTGAAAGTGGGTTCTTTGAATTCATTATTCACCTTATCATTATCAACCCGGTAGGCTTCGCTTTTTGCCCACCATCTGCCTATGCCTTTTTGCAATTTCTTCTCGGTACCATACTTTTTCGCCCTGTTGAAGTGCTCGGCTCTTTTCTCCTGGCTGTTTCCTGCATTGCATATCCTCATGTAAGGGAACATCATTTCAAGTTCCGAGAAAAACTTATTCACCAGGTGATGCTCCACTTCAATTTCCATGGGCATACCAAATCCGTTGCGCTCCACCATCTGAAATGTATTTCTAAGGCAATCCAGAAACAATTGTTCGTCCTTATTGCGCGAATATGCATAACCGATCACACAGCCGCTGGCCACGTCATAAGCATAGTATGCTTTCACACGTTTGCCATCGTTAAGTTTGCGCGGCAGATCGCGGTCGTCAAGAGATATCTTCGATAATGAATGGAAAGGCGAGTGCCGGTGATGATGTGGACGATGCATGGCATTGTATTGAAACTGTCCGTTTCTTACCCGGTCAACAATTGCCCTGTTTTTAGGATCATTAATATAATTCCATATGGTCGTATCTGATAATTCAACCGGTTCTCCCTTCGAAAAAAACATACTCCTGTCAAACAATTCTCCTGTTCGGTAGTCAACAATGTCTATTTTGCCCCTTACAAAATCGATGTATGTTTCATGAACATCATGCGCAAAAGGCTTGTTTTCCATCGTATAAATCGATAATATCAAATGCTCTATCTCCCGGGTAACCTTCCTGGAATTATCATTGCAAAACTTACCACTGATCAGTCCGTAAT
>CAZNRQ010000656.1:0-2351 GCA_964574845.1 uncultured Bacteroidales bacterium | reverse complement strand
CTGAAAAGAGCCAGTTCAACAGTCCATTCGTTTCCATCGGATTCCAATAATCCGCTTTTCAATTTAACATTTTGCGAAAGAGTGTGAGTGGTTAGAAAACCTGTTCCAAATCTTCCTGTGCTTTCTGCACTTCCTCTTTTGTCTCCGCTCTTTTGCCAAATCAAACTGTTAATAGCTTTTGGTGTAAAGGGATTCCCATTGTGACGAAATACAATTTTGTCAGAATGTATTTCAAGCAATATATCTACTTTGGGATTTTCAGAGCGAGAAACGCTATCTTTAGCATTTTGAAGCAACTCCCAAATCCAGCGTTTCCTATCTCTTTCATTTGGACTTACTAATTGGCGTAGCCGCCCAGAAACCTTTTGAACATAGTATTCAATCAGTATTTCTTTTTCATCTTCGTTAATTTCTCTTGGTTCTTGCATATTAATTTAGCAGTTTGTTTAATGATGGTGTTGTCGTAAATATTGTTCCCTATATCGGTATAGAAGTTGCTGTTCGATGGATATTTCAATACGGAATTTTTCAAGAAGAACAAAGGTTTCAATTTGCGCGACACTGGCATACGAAGCACTGTCCCGCCATTGATAGCTATCGCCTGTTAACGCAAGATTTTCAACCTTCTGTCCTTACAAACCATTGTCAATATTGAGTTTAGTTGTCTTTGTGATATTAATTTCTTGTCTATCTATGTCCGCTCATGTGTCATCGTTCTTTTTCTTAAAGGCTAGGGGGGTTTTTAAAAACAATTCTTCTAAGCACGGGCTAATGGGTTTTTGCAACTGCTCGCAAAATGCGATGGCTATTTAGTCTTTTCTTGAATTTAACCATTTTGATTCCTTTACTGAAAACACTTTTCCATTCCAATAGTCGTTAATATAATCATCCCACTCATAACCAGTGCTAAAAAGTTTCAAATATTTTATTGACTTGTCGTTTGAATTTCTGATTACCTTTTCAATAAAAGTTACTCCATCCTCTGGATGTAAATAAAAATCTTTGTCTAATCCATTTCTGTTTAAGATACTTAAGCTTTCATTAAGTTCTTCTTGCAAATTGGAATCCCCAAATTCTTTTCTTGTGTCTTGCGGAACAAATATAAGAAAATCATCAATGTCTTTGTAAATTTTGTTATCATTATTGAAACATAACTTTGCGTTTAGTAATCCAAGTTTTCTCCAAACTGCAACTTTGTTAATGTCATAACCTTTGTTTATTGTGGTAAATAATGACAAGACGCTTACTATTGTCTTGTATGCCATTATCTTGTAGAGAGATAATTTAAAATTGTATTCAGCACTTTCAATCTCTTTGAATCCTTGTTTTTGTGAATACCATAAAAGAAACATTCCAATAAAGTGATGCGTAAAATCACTCCACGAATAGTTTGTTTTGGAAAAACGGATTCTCAATAAGTTTTCTTCTGCATCTTGTCCTTCAACTTTTTCCTTGTGACTTAATAGATGAAGAAGAATTTCTAAGATGATTAAGAACATTGATAAATCTATCAGTGTTGGCTTCTCCGCTTTGGGATTATTAATTTTTGATTCTAAAATTTCCCAGTAGCTAAGAAAAAATTTCTGAACCTTTTCTTTCAATCTTTCGTGAGTCGATTTTGAAATTTCCTTTTTGGGTTTCTTTTCGTTTTCTATAATTCGACCGCTTGATTTATTAATGTCTTCGGTTTCTTCTTCGTCAATTTTTGATTGCTCTTCTTTTTCTTTGCTCTCTTGTAAGTATGAAAAGATGCTATCCCAAAGCCGGACACTTTTATATTCAATGTAACCCTTGCCTTTTTCAATTCCATCAAAGTGTTTTATTCTTTTCTGAATTTCATCATAGCTCATATAAAGCAAGTCGCTTTCTTCTTCTGTAACGAATTCATCTTTTTTTTCTTCTTCACTTTCTGAACTTGCTGCGGTAATTTTTATTGTTGCTCTCTGTTTGTAAATCGTGTTTAAGTATTCAATAATTTTTGGAGAGGAAAAACTTCCGTTTTCAATCAGTTTTCTAATTTGATTTAGAGAGCGATTTTTCGGTGAGGGGTTCGTGCTTTCAAAAGCATTTATGTCAATAACAAATTGTTTGTTTGAGATTGACTTGCCCTTGTTGAATAGTTCACAATAGAATAAAGGCAAAGCTTGCATTGTCGTTAATTGAAAACTTGTTTCCCCTTTTCCTAACTCAATATTTTCTTCAAACAGAACATTTCCTTTGGTGTCAAATAAGCGAAGTGATATTTCGGCTATTTCTTTTTTTGAAGAGAGATAGAAAACAACATTTTCATAACTTTTCTCAACAGCTTTGATAAAAGCTGGGCTTTGACTCTCCCTTTCTTGGTTTATAGC
>CAZNRQ010000655.1:0-2352 GCA_964574845.1 uncultured Bacteroidales bacterium | reverse complement strand
ATTCCTTTGAGGTTTTTCCTAATTTACCATGGGCGTTGCTTTACTTAGAACGAATGGTACGTTTTCCTGAAGTGGAAGTCATATTAATTGATGAACGGCTTAATCCTGATTACTCAGATATTTTGAAAAACAATGCATCACGATTACTCTTTTCTGGTGTTAGTTCAATGGTTGGCTACCAGATTACTCAAGGTTTAAAATTTACGAGTGATGTAAGAAAATATAGTGAGGCACCGGTTATTTGGGGGGGATGGTTCCCAACTGTATTTCCGGAAATATTGTTAAAAGAAGGGCTCGCAGATTACGTATGTATAGGGCAAGGAGAACTTCCTTTTGCCGAATTTACGAAATGTCTCATAAAAGGAATTCCTGCTGACAATATTCCAGGAATTGGCACTATAATTAGCGGTAAAATCACATTAAATCCAATTAATAAACTGACAAATCCCGATTTTTTTCCAGCTGTAAATTTTGATCTTATCGATCTAAACAGATTGATTGAAGAGAGTTCCATAAAACATCAAAAAGTTAGAAGTATTGATTATATGGGCTCTATTGGTTGTCCTAATGATTGTAAGTTTTGTAATATGGTTTCCATCTATAAGAAAGGTTGGTTTGCAAAAAAGACATCAGATATTATTGAAGATATTACTGTATTAAAGAATAAAACCGACATATCTAACATTGATTTTTTTGATGACAATTTGATGGCTAACAAGAAATTTGTTCTTGATTTGAGTAAAAAGATGATTGAAGCCAATCTTAATTTGACTTGGAGTGCTTATGCCCATATCGGTTATTTTTTAAAAAACTTTTCTGAGGAAGACATAAAACTTATTTATAGTGCAGGTTGTCGCGAACTCAGAATAGGAGCAGAGTCAGGTGATCAACAGGTATTGGACCTAATCGGGAAAAAAACTAATTTAAATAAAAATTTAGAAATAGTACGTGTACTAAAAAGTCACCATATTCACATTCGGTATTTAACCATGGTTTGTTTGCCATTTAACCCAGAAAGAGATTTTTGGAGAACAATAAGCATGATTGGAAGGGCTACAATAATTTATCCAGAAATAGATGTTCATGTACGTTTTTTTGTTCCATTTCCCGGCACTGAGCTTTATCCGTTCAGTATTAAAAAGGGATTTATTCCCCCTGCAACAATTAACGAGTTGATTCTTTTTTTTGAGGATAATCTATTAAGAATTTTTCGCGCACCATGGTATAATAAAGATTACCATAGATACTTGAAAGATTTTGTTAATTTTTATTTTGTATTTGCAGATTCAAAAGTTTATAAAAAATTTACTCCGCGCAGCAAACCATTTGTTTTTATAATAAATAAACTTTTATTTCCGGTTATCTGGGTCCGTTTTCGTTTTCGGATTATGATGTGGCGTTTTGAACCCGTTATTTTTGGCAACCTCTTAAAACATAAGATCAAATAGCAAATGTACTGGGGGTATCACTTTTCTAATTTCTGATAACTTAATTTAATGATAGGTTTAACTGGTGAATATGCGGGGTAATCAGAAGCAATTTTATTTGGATCAAACGTTTCCAATATAAGAATTTCCTGCATGTTAAATAGCGGGTTATAATCTTGATCCAATAAAGCTATGCCTAATTTATAAATACCTTCATTGAAAATATTGGCAGGAATGGTCCATTCAAATTCGTAAATTCCTTCTCCGCTCAATTCGGGATGGTTTTTTATAAATACAAAATCGCCAAAAAGACGGTTGTTCATAAAATCGCGAATGGAAAAAGCCATATCACCCTTAAAACCGGTATATTTAAGCCTGAATAGCAAATGAATTTCATAAGTAATGTCAAACACCTCGCGACCTTCAACCTCGTGCACTTTGCCATAAATTTTAGCAAATACAGGAATAAAAGCAGACGCAACATGTGAAAAACTGTCTTCATAAAAGGTATACTGGGTTATATTGTTGCGACTGATCTTATTATATACGGAAGTAAAATCTTCTCGTTTAAATTTTCGGAATTCCGGATCTTTTTTGTTAGCCTTCAGTTCCAGTAAAAGCTGCTGATAACGTCCAATTACCTCGGTAGGCGTTCCGCCACAGACCAGTTTTCCATGATGGATCAAGATAAGTCGGTCGCAATAATTCGAAATTTCGTTCAGGTCGTGCCCTACAATAACTATGGTGCGTTTCTTGTTTTTCAGGTCGACTATCTTATTGATACATTTACTTCTGAAATTCACATCACCTACAGCAAGCATTTCGTCGAGTAAAATAATGTCGGTATCGAGCAAGGCGATAACGGCAAAACCCAGCCGCATGATCATACCGGATGAGTAAAGCTTTATGGGGCTTTCTATGAAAT
>CAZNRQ010000654.1:0-2354 GCA_964574845.1 uncultured Bacteroidales bacterium | reverse complement strand
AATTTCATCTTTACGAGCTATCAAAAATCTTTAATAAAACTTCTAAAGTTACTGGTTATTATGAATCGCAAAACTGTTGCATTAGCCAACCCGAAATCCTATTAATATTTGGCGTGGCATCTATCTTTCCACAAATGTCACTTTTATAATCCGCCGATGTTTTCAATTAAGTAAAGAATAAGCAAAATGCTTATAATGAAAATTGTGATCGTAAGAAAAAGAATTAGATTTGAAGAAACCCGGAATATTCCAGCATTCAATTGCCTTTCAGTCCGTTTGTATTTTAGAAAGGATAAAGCAAGAATGATTGCCCCAACGGCTACTAATAAAATACCTATTAATGAAGAATGACCTCGTGCAGGCAGAACAATATCCTTCCCCAGCAAAAGCGATATCTGTCTTATAAATAGCGAAAACTTAACTACAACAAAGCCAAATGCCATAATACCAATACTGGTTCTAATCCAAGCTAGTAAAGTGCGTTCGTTGGCTAAATGTTCGCGTGCATTGGGTGCTTTTTTAATTTCCCCTTTCTTTATTTTATTATTTTCATTAATAAAATCCATGATATTCTCTAATTACAACACAAATATAATGAATACTTGCCAGAAAAACAAATTTATTACAGTCATATGACAGGTTTTGATTAGAATAATTTTCATTAGGCCTTTGTCAGATCTATCTCAATAAAAATCTTGTGCAACATCAATGTTTTTCAGGTTTTCGTTTAAGTCGCTTTTGGTTAACACCACCATTAGGTGCAGTAACTTTGCAGTGGAAAAAATAACCTGAAATTATGTCTTATATTGTTAGTGAAATCCTCTGCCCTCAAAATCATCGCTGTCCTATAATCCGTGTTTGTCCTTCAGGGGCAATCCTTCAGGATGGATACGGTTTGCCCGTTGTAGATGAATCCAAATGTACTGAATGCGGAAAGTGTGCCAAATATTGTCCTACGGGTGCTGTTAGTAAAACAAATTAATGGTATGGAAATGACACTAATCATTATCGGTTCTGCTGTCGCGCTGGTCGCGTTTTATTTTTATTACAAAATTCTAAAGATCAGGAATGCTGTGCCTGAAAAAGACAATGCCCGGATCAAAGTGCTTAACGAGCAGAACTTCGGAAACCAGATAAAGACAGGACTTACACTGGTTGACTTTTGGGCCGAATGGTGTATGCCCTGTAAAATGATGGTTCCTGTGCTTAACGGCCTGGCTGAAGAGGTTAACGGAGATACCACCATTGGGAAAATAAACATCGAACAATATCAGTCGGTGGCCACAAAATATAATGTGAGAAGCATCCCCACACTGATACTCTTCAAAGACGGGAAAGAACATAAAAGATATGTTGGCGTGAAATCCAAAGAGTTTCTTGTCAACCAAATAAATCAATATAAATAATCATCTAAAAAATTAAAAAATCATGAAAAAGAACATGGGAATTATTGACAGAGTGATCAGGGTTCTGATTGCAGTCGCAGTAGCTGTTTTATATTTTGCAGGAATTTTATCAGGAACTCTGGCCATCATTTTGCTGATATTATCAGGGATATTCATTCTTACCAGCCTGTTCGGGATGTGTCCATTATATATGCCTTTCGGACTGAAGACTTTTAAAAGCAAATAATGAACGAAAACTGTAACAACACCACAAAGCCCGGAACTTTCAGGGAACTGATACGTTCGAAAAGGTTTTGGAAACCTGCATCGGCTGTTATAGTGGGAGGAGTTTTGGGTTACTCCTACTACTATTTCGAGGGGTGCGCTTCCGGAACATGCGCAATAACCAGCAGTCCCATCATGAGTGTGATATTCGGAGGAGTATTGGGACTGTTTGTTATGAGCAGGCCTTGCCGTTCGTGTTGATTTTTCTAATTTTATAGAAAACAGAAAATGGAAATTAAAGAAATAAACCAACGCTACAGCGAACTGGCTACAACTGAATGTTGCCTGTCGTGCGGTGGCGCTGTCGATTATGCCAAAGCGGCAGAAGGCGAAGTTTGCATCGATTTGGGTAGCGGAAGAGGAACCGATGTGTTGAGAATGGCCGAATCAGTAGGGCCAACCGGGTTTGTATATGGCATTGACATTTCGGACGGCATGCTGGAAAAAGCCCGTCAGAATGCTGCAAAGTTTAAAATCACCAATGTCCGCTTTGTGAAAAGCGAACTTGAACATATTGACCTGCCCGAAAAAGTGGCCGACCTCGTAATCTCGAATTGCACCCTGAACCATGCCGCCGACAAACAAGCCGTTTGGAACGAAATTCACCGTATCCTGAAAAAGGGCGGGCGTTTCGTGATCAGCGACATTTATGCCACAGCAGAAATCTCAGAAGAATATCGCAAC
>CAZNRQ010000653.1:0-2364 GCA_964574845.1 uncultured Bacteroidales bacterium | reverse complement strand
TACATCCCCTGGGCCATTGCCCTTCACGACAAAATGGTGGCCAACCCCCGCTATACTTCCTTAGCAACCAAATTGGCAACATTTAAAACTGACAACGGCAAGGTGAGCGACGCACAGGTAGGTTGCACCGCAAAGCCACGCACGGTTACCACACCCACCAGGAATGCTTATTGGGAGAACAGCAAGGCTGATGTAAGGATTTTGGCCGGCAATGTGCAGGAAATGGCCGACCTGGATCCCGATAATGCCACGCTTATTATTACAGATGCCGGTTTTATTGTGAAACATGTTACTACCCGGCAAAAGAATAAAAATTCGGCTGTGGATGGACCGGAAGAAGGCGAAGTTATTTTGATCGGTGCCGGCCGCGGACCTCACAACTGGCGCGTAAGCAAAGACCAGATAAACTGGACCATATTGCTGGCCAGCAAAACCGGTTTAAAAAATTCGAAAGGTCATACCCCCGACGAGGTACTTTATTTTCAGAACAGTTTGCTGGTAGATGAAGACAAATCTCCGGTTTGGAGCGAAAGCGTCAGAATCAGAATTAAAAAACACTGATATCTCTGATACTCCTGCTGTATCACAATCACCGGAAAAGAGCGGACGGACAACTCAAATGTTCGTCCGTTTTTTTTTATCGCCGAAGGATAATTTCATTTTACCGAACGGTCGTATTAAATTACCGAACGGTTGTTTCAAATTACCGAAGGGTTGTTTCATTTTACCGAGCGGTTGTTTTAAATTACCGAAGGGTTGTTTCAAATTACCGAGCGGTTGTATTAAATTACCGAACGATAATTTCATTTTACCGAGCGGTTGTTTCATTTTACCGAGCGGTTGTTTCATTTTATCGAACGGTTGTTTTAAATTACCGAACGATCGTATTAAATTACCGAAGGGTTGTTTTAAATTACCGAACGGTTGTTTAAAAATATGGTCTGGCGATGAAATTTTGAGGGGTAAGGAGAAAAGGAGGGCTAAGGACTAAAATAAAATCAAATGGGGATGATTTGTAATAAATATTTTTTTACTTTTGATTTGATAAAAAGAGAAAAAAGGTAAAGTAAGCCACCTAAATACGGAAATAATCCAATACAAAGGTGAAGCAAGAAGAAGTTACCAGCAAGCGTAAAAATTAAAAACATGAATTAAACAAATATGACTGTTTCAGACTTACTGACAATTGTAGGAATAATAATAGCGATTATTGTTTTTATTTCAGAGAGAAGTAGAGAGTACATTTTTTTAAAACTTTCTCGTTTTGATATTATCTTGATTTTTATAGCATTTTGCTATATTCATTTTTTACTTTCTTTCGATTGGTTAAAAGACAAATTTTCGTGGTTATCAAAATTTGAATTTTATGGCTGGCCATCAAATGAAACATGGGCTTACATAATCTCTATCCTTATATTGATTTATTCAGTTGGTAAAATATTTTGGGGAAAATTTCCTTTATCAAGAAAAGAGAAATTAATTGAGTATTACAATAAATTAATCCTAAAGAATGACTTTGCTTTTTTAGCAGATTTAGTTGAAAATTATCATATTAATCAAATAGTGGCGTACTTACAAAAAAAACAAACAATTAAAATTAAAAATCCGACAGGTTTTTGGGCAATAGACAATGAAGAGTACTTCAAGGAATATAAAAAAGTAATTAATACGAGAAAACTAAAATACGGAGATGATGTTTTTCATAACGTTATACTTAATGATACTTTTATCGAAAATGTATCTATAATAAATCCAATCTTATTTGCTGAAGTAATAAAAGAGCTTAATAAAAAAGAACTAAAACACGATGACTTTGTCAATAGGTTTTTAAAAATGCTGACTCTTAGCAAGAATAGTAATTTCTTTCGAGAAATTAGAAATAATCAAAATTTGGCAGAATTTGAGGCTTATGCAATAGAAAAAGAAAGACCAATTCTACATTCATTATTTAATGATATAAAAGTTTGTCAGGTTAATCAAGCATGGAGAGGTGTAGGTGAACAGGCAATTCTTGAAATGCAGGAGGAGGCAAAGAAGGATTTTAGCTTGCTGAGAGAATCTGATAAGGAACAAGATAAAGATACCCTTTGGTCCTATAGAATAACAAATGCTATATGGTATTTTGATATTATGATTAGACAATCAATTGTACAAGGTATTGATGACCACATGTGGATGTTCTATTTTCATCATTTTACAAGAACAATATTATCAAACATGGTGGATTTACCATTTCCTGACTCAGAAATCAATAGATATTCCAGAAATTATGACTTAATCGAAAAAATGTTTTCAAAAATGATGGACTGGAAAGAAGTAGTTATTAATTCAAAAAACGATAAATTATCAAGATCTATTTATACT
>CAZNRQ010000652.1:0-2371 GCA_964574845.1 uncultured Bacteroidales bacterium | reverse complement strand
TCATCGTGAAGCACCACTTCGTGTTCCGCGGGCGTAAGAGCCGCCACGGTGGCAATGGCATGAGGGGCATTGAAAGCTTTGGCATAAAGATATGGGATCTGCCTGATCACTTTATTGTCAATTTCGTCAGGTGTGCCCGGGCTGATCAGAAGTATCTTCATGAGTCGTAGCGTAAATGTTTTTGGTTTCCCCTTATTCAGGAATTCACCATAAAAATAAACTTTTTTTTTGAAAAGCCTACAATTTGCCTTCCGCAATCCAGATTTTTCTCAGGCGAAGCAGTGTCCGAAACATGGGTTCATCCATACCCTGCTCCCTTCTCATCTGAAGGGCTTGCTGCATCATTTCGGGTGAAGGCCTTGCATCAGAGGTAAAAAGGATGTTGTGCTTCTTCCCTATCTTCTCCCGCAGATAGCGGCTTATCTCTTCGTGGGGAAACTGAGGATTCTCAAAAAAAACTGGCTTCAGCAAGTTATCCTCTGCTGTGATCATTTTCTCCGCCAAGGCAATGTCGTAGAGTTTGGTGTTGGGATAGATGCGCAGGCTGGTAGCAATATAGACCAGATCCTTCTCTGAAATGAATTCCTCAATAAAGGCAAAGGTCTCGTCAATGGTTTGATAGGTTTCCCCCGGCCCGCCAAACACAAAGAACCACATGGTAGGAATGTTCACCTTCATCAGTTGCAATGCCATTTCTTTCAGTCTGGCCAGGGTAAAATTCTTTCCGATATTCTTCAGCATAACTACCGATGCGGTATCGGGTGTGGAATCTATCTGTGAGAAACCGGCCTCTTTCATCAGCAGGAACAACTCCTCGCTGGTATTGTCGGGATTAATACCCATGGTACGCAACCTCACCTTCAGGTTTCGGTCTATGATCTCATGGCAAATAGCCTCGGCATGTCCTTTGGGGTCGTTAAAGGTAGAGTCCACAAACTCAAAACAAATATTCCCCAGTTTATTGTAGACTGACTGAATCTCATCCACAATATCCACGGCCGTGCGGCTGCGGAACTTCTTACCTTCTATCACAGGGTAGGTGCAATAGATGCATTTGTGGGCACAACCCCGCTTGGTCTGTATGGAGTAGGCGCCTCTTTCTTCGTAAGCAGTGAAATCAATGTATTTGTAAATCCCTGAATGATATTTGGCTATAGGGTGAGGGCTGGTAGATTTCTTTTGTTTGAGTTCCTCCGGAAAATCACGGCAGGCAACGCCTCTAATAAGACTTAGGTCAGTGTGGTTATCCAAAGCATGCAATAACTCCTTGAATGTCTCTTCCCCTTCGCCTATGATGCCGTAGGTGATATCCAGATAATCGAGGGTCTCGTAGGGATAGATGCTAAATCCGCTTCCCCCGAGAATGATGGGGGCTGTGGAGGCCTTCTTCAGGGGTTTTATGAACATCTCATTCACCTTATCCAGAAAAAAATCCTTGGTCTGAATCGACATAGAATCAATGTTGCGTATGCTGCACCCAATGTAATCGGGTTGAAAACGAGACACCATAGCTTGAAGGCTTCTGCCCTCGTCGAACATGCCGTCGTAAACCTCCACCTCATAACTATCCTCAATGCTTTGTGCAATGATACACATTCCTATGGGAGGCACAGGGTATGGAGCTTTTTCGGTATTTACGTTTACCAGCAGTACTTTCTTCATCGTTTCACTGCTTCAATAAAACTGAAGGGGGTAGCATTTTCAATAATACGATTGATCTTGAATCCGGCATTATTAAGCAGACTGTCGAACTCAGGCAGGGTACGTTCTTTGCCACCCGTGGTTCCTATCAGCATCTGCAGGTCGATGAATTTCCCAAAAGAAGGTTTGTTATTGGGTTTGATTATGGTCTCTATGATCAGTAGCCTGCTGTCGGCAGGCATGGCTTTATGAATATTGGCAAGTATAGCCTCAGAGGTAGCATCATCCCAATCGTGTAAAATATTCTTCATAATATATAGCTTGCCCGAGGCGGGGATTTCTTCAAAGAAACTTCCTGACACGATGTTGCAGCGACTTTCCACGCCCTTGCTCTTTAGCAGTGCCGTAGCTTCTGTGACAACATGCGGCTGATCGAACAGAATTGCATGAGAATTCTGATACTTCTGTAATATCTGTGCCAGCAGATGTCCCTGCCCACCACCTATGTCAATAATGAGCTCATACTTCCCGAAATTATAAGCATTCACAAAGATGCTCCCTGATAGTTCAGCGGTTTCGGTCATGGCTTTATTAAAAATATCGTTCTTGTCGGGGTTCTGCGCAAGAAATTCGAATGGAGGCATATGGAATTTATGGGTGATGGCATTCTCACCTGTCTTAATACAGTTATAAAGATCGCCCACCAATCCCCAATTATTTTCTCCCAAAT
>CAZNRQ010000651.1:0-2374 GCA_964574845.1 uncultured Bacteroidales bacterium | reverse complement strand
GGTGTTCCGAAGGCCCATATCTTTACAGAAGAAAAGGCAGAACACAGCACCGAGAATGTCTATTTTTCCTACAAACAAGCCCTTCAGATGGGGTTTACGCGGATAGCTTTGGCTTCCGATCCTTTTCAATCGAAACTGCTACGTAAATACGTGAATAAATGTATCAGCGACCAAATTGCTCTGCTGCCCATAGTTTACGGCATTCTCAGAAAAATGGACGACAGCATGACCGACCCCCATATAGATACTGACCAAGCCCTGATTCAAGATTTCAAACCCTTGAAGGAAAGAGAAGCTTTTCGCCAGAGATTCAAAGGAACACGCGGAAAGAATATTCTGGCAGAAGATAGTGATATTTAAATCCCGGACTTGTGCTGAAAATTCATCATTATGATTAATTTTGTCGAAAATTGAACTTACTCATTAATCTTTATACTTTATGAAAATCGTTGTTGTTGGAACCGGTTATGTTGGTCTGGTTACCGGTACTTGTTTTGCCGAAGTAGGCATTGATACAGTTTGTGTTGACATTGATATTACCAAGATCGAAAACCTGAAAAAGGGTATTTTGCCCATTTACGAGCCAGGTCTGGATGCAATGATACACCGCAATGTGGAAAAAAACCGCCTCCATTTTTCTACCGATCTGAAATTGGTATTGCCCGATGCAGAGGTAGTATTTATTGCTGTGGGAACACCCCCTGACGAAGACGGTAGTGCCGATCTGAAACATGTACTTGCGGTAGCTGCTGAAGTAGGAAAACATATGGAGGATTATACTCTGGTGGTTACCAAAAGTACCGTACCTGTGGGAACCGCGGTTAAAGTGAAAAACGCTATCACCAACGAACTCAATGCCCGCGGTGCTAACATTCCTTTTGATGTGGCCTCCAATCCTGAGTTCCTGAAAGAAGGCGCTGCTATTGACGATTTCATGCGCCCCGACCGTATTGTGGTAGGTTTGGAATCGGAACGTGCTGAAAAACTGATGCAACAACTCTACAAACCTTTCACCCTGAACGGACATCCGGTCATCTTTATGGATATCCCCAGCGCTGAAATGACAAAATATGCCGCCAATGCCATGCTGGCCACCAAGATCAGTTTCATGAACGACATTGCCAATCTGTGCGAGATCATGGGTGCCAACGTTAACATGGTTCGTAAGGGAATAGGCAGCGATACACGCATCGGAAACAAATTTATCTATCCGGGTATAGGTTATGGTGGCTCTTGCTTTCCTAAAGATGTGAAAGCTTTAATAAAAACTGCCGATGAGAACGGCTACAGCCTGCGCGTGTTGAAATCAGTTGAAGAAGTGAACGACGATCAGAAGAGCGTACTGTTCGACAAGGTGGTCAAGTATTTCAATAATCAGTTAAAAGATAAGACCATCGCTATGTGGGGTCTTTCTTTCAAACCCGAGACCGACGATATGCGCGAAGCTCCCGCACTGGTGCTCATCGATAAATTCCTCGCTGTAGGAGCCAAGGTGAAAGCCTACGATCCCGAAGCCATGGAAGAAGCCAAACGTCGTTTGGGAAATAAGATTGAATTTGCAAAAGATCAGTACGAAGCCCTTATCAACGCCGACTGTCTGCTTATCGTTACCGAATGGACCGAATTCCGTGCTCCCAACCTCGATAACATTAAAAAATTGTTGAAGAAACATGCGATATTCGATGGAAGAAATATCTACGATCTCGCGGTCATGAAAGCCGAAGGTTTCGATTATTTCTGCATTGGAATTGACACTGTAAAATAACCCATGAGGAAAAAAATATTGGTAACCGGCGGGGCCGGATTTCTGGGGTCGCATCTTTGCGAACGACTGCTGAACGAAGGAAATGAAGTAGTTTGCGTAGACAACTACTTCACCGGGCAGAAGCAAAACATCGTTCATTTGATGAGCAATCCCTATTTCGAACTGATCAGGCACGATATCACCATGCCTTTCTTTATTGAGGTGGATGAAATATACAACCTGGCCTGCCCTGCATCGCCTATTCATTACCAGTACAACCCCATCAAGACCATAAAAACTTCGGTGATGGGAGCCATCAACATGTTGGGTCTGGCAAAACGTATCAATGCGAAAATACTTCAGGCTTCGACCAGCGAAGTGTATGGCGACCCCAAGGTGCATCCGCAACCCGAATCGTATTGGGGCAATGTGAACCCTATAGGCTACCGTGCCTGCTACGACGAAGGGAAACGCTGTGCCGAAGCACTGTTTATGAATTATCATCGTCAGAACAATGTTGTCATCAAGATCATTCGCATCTTCAATACTTACGGACCCCGTATGCACCCCAACGATGGTCGTGTAGTTTCTAATTTTATCAATCAGGCCTTGCGCAACGAAGACATTACC
>CAZNRQ010000650.1:0-2375 GCA_964574845.1 uncultured Bacteroidales bacterium | reverse complement strand
ATTGCAGTGTTTGTAGCTTTTTGTGCAATGTGGTAATGTTAGTTTTTTTTGTGGCAAATGTATAAAAATATTTCAGACGTGTTTTTATTTTAAGCATAAGCTTTTGTTAAAATTAAGCGCAAGCTATTGTTAAAATAATGATAAGGATAATTACCTAAATTTTTAAGTATTCTAATCTGTTGATCGAATGCATTTAAGGTAATCGGAAACCAGAAATATTTTTTATTTATAGAGAATTATCAATACTGCGAGCTGCTGAATTTATGGTCTTCATCGACCAACATCCCGTTTTCGATAAACCATTTGGCAAAGCTCTCGTATTTTTCTTTATTGGAAGAATACCACTCGTCGAATCCATCTTCATCGCCTTTCATCAGTAACCAGTGATTGTAGGCTTCGAGGTGTCCGGCATCTTTCACCTTTTTCTGATAATCGAAAAGTATATTGGGATATTTGGTGCTGTTGCCATTCTGAAAATAGATATCCACAAATTTCGACCTGATCTGGTCCAGCGAATTGATATCAATCTTTTTTTGACCCAGCATGGCTATCATCAGGGTGGGTTCGTAAGCTCCAATACCAAATGGCAGTTTGAATTTGGCGGTATCCATCAGGTCAGAAACATCAATGGTGGCATTTTTGCTGAAGCTGACTGCATAAGAAGTGTCGCCCCGGAACTCTATCTGGCTTTTGTAAGTGTTGTATAACAGTTTACTCATCGACTGGGTGCGTTTGCTGTTGCGTTCGAGGTTCATAAATATCTCGCCGTAGATCATGCCCCATACCTGCTCGGTCGAGCTGCAATAGAGCAGGGCAGCCCGATAATAGTTCGATGGAAAACCGGGATCAGCATCAATTCCTTCTTCGTAGTGGGTGAGGGCCTTATTATATTCTTTCTTTACCCACCATACATTGCCCTTCTCCAAAAAAAGCTTTCCCGATTTGGGGAACTTGCTTAATCCTGCATCGTACATTTCGAGGGCTTTTTCAGATTTTCCAAGATTATCGTAGCAATTGCCTAACAACTGGAACACCTGATCGTCGACATCGGGATGTGCAATGATACATTCCAGATATTTCTGAGCCTTTTTATAATTTCCCTGGTCGTAATAGGCGTAGGCCAGTTCGTAGGGGTAAGTGATACTTTGCGGATCGAGCTTTTGTGCTTCTTCGAGCAGCTTGATGGCTTCGTCGTATTTGCCATCGTCTTCAAGGTCGAGGGCCTGATGGCCTTTGTCGTGGGCTTTTTCTTTATTGGTTTGTGCGAAACCTTGTAATGAGGCTGCCATGAATAGCAGCAGGGCAATAAGGGTGAATGTCTTTTTCATGAAGTTACTGATTTTATGGGTTAATGCTATATTGACAATGTTTGTTTTTCTTCCCTCTCACCCCGTACCTTTTGGGTTTGCATCGCTATGGCGATTAAAAAAACCCATCTCCTGATTTCCAACTTTCAAAAATCAAAAATAAATAAAATCAATAATCAAATAGATTATTTAACAAAAAAAATGTCTGGATTGGTGGAAGCAATGTAAGGCTACTAAAGAAAATTAGAATTGCGCATTGTGCAATGAGCATTACTTAATAACTTTCATTTTTTTAATTGTCTTTTAAAAGGTAGTTTGCAACCGATTGTTGTTATTATTACAATGTTCCGGAATAGACGAGGGTTAATTGCCGGACATGATTTTTTTTTGAAGACATTTATTTGCGAACAAAGTTTCACATTAGAACTTCGAAGTAGAACTTTTGAACTTCGAAGTAGAACTTTTAAACTTCGAAGTACAACTTTTAAACTTCGAAGTACAACTTTTGAAATTCGAAGTACAACTTTTAAACTTCGAAGTACAACTTTAGAACTTTGAAGTTGCAAAGCCAATGCAAAGCCCTAAGGTTACGAAAAATAATTTTCAAAAATTCTGAAATACCTGTCTATGTTGAGCATGCAGTAGGCACAACCAGTTTCACAAAGAGTGTAGCTATATGTTATGTGGTATATAAACCTTATTAAATTCTGAAGATTTCGGCAGGCTGCAGTATGCAAATTTAAGGATCAATATATTTTGCCATACAATTTAATCAGGAATTATCAGGGATAGCAAATATTTTATCTGCAAAAAACTGACTGCATAGTCAACGATGATGTCCACCTAGTAATTCTATTATTCATTGATGTATATCAATTTTCTTATTGAGCAATAATTTGTAAATATTGAATTTGAATCATCTTGTCATTATTTTATAGCTGTTTGTCTTGCTTTTTACAAATTTTATTATTACTTTTACAGAATGTTTGAAAATAAAGTTTGTTTTTGTAAGATAAATGACTACATTTGCGGACCTGATTGCATAACGACTGTTAAAAAACCTAAACT
>CAZNRQ010000649.1:0-2378 GCA_964574845.1 uncultured Bacteroidales bacterium | reverse complement strand
ATCTAAGATAGTTCCCCGGGTTTCGGAATACGATGTGGTGATACTCGGTGCAGGTCCCGGCGGACTTACCGCAGGTCTCTACCTTTGCCAGGCAAAGATCAAAACCGCCATTGTGGATATCGCCCTTCCGGGCGGGCAAATGTCGACCACCCATGAAGTGTGCAACTACCCCGGCTTTATCGACCCTCAACCAGGCTACATGTTGTCGCATAATATGTCGGAACAGACCAAACAATGCGGAACCGTGTATAAAGTGGCGGTTGATGTCAGCAATGTGGATCTGGTTAAAAAAGAAATTGTAATAGATGAGTTTGAGACGCTGAAAGCCGGAAAGATCATCATTGCTACAGGCACTTCACCCAACCTGATGGGCATACCGGGCGAAAAAGAACTAAAAGGACACGGCATTTCGTACTGTGCCACCTGCGACGCCAAATACTACGGCGACAAAGAAGTGGTGGTAGTGGGCGGAGGAAACTCTGCCGTGGAAGAAGCCGGTTTCATCAGCAAGTTTGCAAGCAAAATCACCATGGTTCATCAGTTCGATGCTTTCACGGCCAACAAAATGGCACAGGAAAAACTGCTCGAAAATACAAAGATCAGCACATTGTTTAGCCACGAGCCCCGTTCTTTTGTGCGCCAAGGCGATAAGATCATTACGGAAGTTGAGGATCTGAAAACAAAGACCATCAAAAAACTGGTGAGTGACGGAGTGTTTGTGTTTATTGGCATGAAAGCCAATACGGAACTGTTTGGCGATACCCTTACAATAGACGAATGGGGCTATATCAAAACCGATGAGGACATGCGTACCAACCTCAAAGATATTTATGCCATTGGAGATGTGAGAAGCAAAAAATACAGGCAGATCACCACAGCCGTTGCCGACGGGACCATAGCCGCCATTTCTATTGCCAAAGAACTTGATTAACCTTTTTTAAATAATAAAAACATGGAAAAGAAAACATTGATCATTGAACAACAGAGTCCTTTCGATGTTCCAACTACCGTCGAAAAGATCATTGCCGCCGCTGCCGAAAAACAATGGCAAAACCCGGCTACCCACGACCTTCAGCAATCGCTTGCCAAATCGGGCAAAGAGGTGAGGCCGGTGCAGGTGATAGAGATATGCAAACCCGAATATTCGGGGCGTATGCTCGAAAAAAACCACGAACGCATCGCATCCATCATGATGCCCTGCCGTATTTCGGTCTATGAAAAGGAAGACGGTAAAACTTACGTGACCTTACTGAATATGGAAGCCGTGGCTGACGGATTGCCGGCCACAGTGACCGATGCCATCAGAGGTGCTTCTGAGGAGTCGTTCGAAATTGTGAAAACTGTTATCAGCAAGGCTTGAAATAAAGCAGTTAGATGCTGAAACTTTGGAATCGGTGATGCTTCGGAAGGGCACACAGGGAGGTTCTATGCAAAAGAGAGAATGTATGCATTGGCACATTCTCTCTTTTTTTTCATAATTTTACAGAAAAAATTGTGGAAACCTTTTCCGAAACCGATAAAGATTTTATCTGCGATATTCAGGCTCCCTGCTTTCAGTTGCTTTCTCCCCCAGAGGTTGAGCTGATTCGCAGCAGCAAAACACAGGTATTGTTCCGCAAAGGCGAAAACCTGACCAAACAGGGCGCTTTTGCTTCTTATGTTTTGTTTGTGATGGATGGATTTGTGAAACAATATGTGGAAGGCGACGGCAACCACAACTTTAACCTGAGGATAGTTCAGACGGGTGAGTTTTTGGGTCTTTCGTCGGTCTTCACCAAGGAAACCTTTGCTTATTCTACCGTAGCTTTGATTGATACGAGGGTATTCCTGATCGACAAGGAAGCCATCGCCAAAGTGTTGCAGCAAAACGGAGCCTTTGCCTTTGGCATCATCAGGCGCTATTCCGAACAAAATGCCGGACTGTACGATGCCATCCGAAACCTGATGTACAAACAGATGAACGGCCGCATTGCCGATGCCCTCATCTATCTCAGCTCGGAAGAATTTAGCGGACTGGATATCTTTACCCACCTTTCGCGGAAAGATATTGCCGACTTCGCCGGCCTTTCCACCGAAAGCACCGTGAAACTCCTGAAAAGCTTCGAAAAAGACGGACTGATCAGCCTCGAAGAGAAGAATATCAAAATACTCAACCTGAAAGCCCTGCAGGAGATCAGCAAAAGAGGATAAGGGAGGGTTTTATTTTTTGGGGGTTGGGAAATTCACCCGTTGACCATCCTTTACCCGAAAACGAGTCACCGGGTGAATGCATACCCCTATCCAGTATTAAATTCAAATCCTCGTTAAATTCAAAAAAACAAATAGCAAAATTCAAATAAAATCCAATATCGAAAAAATAAAATCCGAAACGGTGTGGT
>CAZNRQ010000648.1:0-2383 GCA_964574845.1 uncultured Bacteroidales bacterium | reverse complement strand
CCGTTAAGGTCGATGATGTTGTACATAAATTATACTTTACTAAATGTTATTTTTTGAAAATAATGTGTTGAAAGAAATAGTGTGTTTTTGAGAAGTTGCGGTAAACGAATCTTACCGAAACCTTGTGAAATTTGGATATTCCGTGCAAATATACGCCTTTTATTTAACAAGCAAAAAAAAATGAATTTTATTTATTTACCACTTTCACGTCCATAGCATCACGTAAAGCATTGCCAGTAAGCATAAATGCTAAAACTGTAAGCATAATTGCCACTCCAGGAATAATAGCCAGATAAGCGTAATCGAGGATAATATAACCGTAATTATCCTTGATCATAGAACCCCAGGAAGGCATAGGAGGCTGAACACCTATGCCCAAAAAACTCAGGCCGGCTTCAATCAAAATGGCAGAGGCAAAATTGGCGGCTGAAATTACGATAACCGGGGCCAGCACATTGGGCAAAATGTGTTTGAAAATGATACGCATATTCGAATAGCCCAGTGCAACACCGGCTTCAACAAATTCTTTCTCGCGTATGGCAAGAATTTGACCGCGTACGACACGGGCAACCTCCACCCACATAGTCAAACCCACAGCAATAAATATCTGCCAAAAACCTTTTCCTAAAACAAAGGTTATTGCAATAACAAGAAGCAAGGTTGGAATTGACCAAACTATATTAATAAACCACATAATAAGATTATCGACCCAGCCTCTAAAATACCCTGCCAATGCTCCCAGAAGAATGCCGATAAGTAAGGATATGAATACAGAAATAAATCCAACAGACAAACTAACTCTGGTACCAATCATAATCTGACTTAACACATCGCGGCCAAAACGATCGGTACCCAACAGGAATTTTTTCTTCTGAATATTATCGTTTTCAACCTTTTTCTTCAGGTCATAAATGCTTATCGATATCTTTTCCCCCGAGACATTCGTAAATGAGATTATATTTCCCTTCCTGATTATAATAGCATCTTCAGGTATAGCGTATGCAACCTTTGCCAAATCAAACGACACAGATTCTCCATCATTGGGAACCATTCCTGTATACCCCTCTATAATTATCTTATCATCCGTAAAGGTGTAATTATATATAGGAATGGTTTGAAAATTATCAACAGCTCCAAACAACATCTCAGAAAACAAATTGGTTTTTACTTCCGGGGTATTCTTAGGCACCTTAAGCATAGTAATAGTGAATCCCGGTTTCTTTGTATTTAGTTCGAGATATTGACGGTTGGCATAAGGCGTGGAATCGGGTGTGATAGTATATCCCAATATGGCAATCAAAACCAAGAGGAGAATAAATGCCAAGGAAACAACCGCCACTTTGTTCCTGAGCATTTTTCGCCAGGCCAACTTTGATAAAGACCCCGAAGAGACGTATTGTTTTTTGCCGAACATCATTCTGCAAAAATATCACAATAATTGAAACCTATATTTAAATAAAACAGTATTACCGGTGTGGAATTTCAATTAAACATCCTATGAACAGATTTTACTCATACCACGGACGCAAGATACATTTTACTACCAAAGGCAACGGGCATAACATTGTCCTGTTGCATGGTTTTACTGAAACCATACATATTTGGGATGATTTCGCGGAGAGGCTTTCGGAGAACTATCGTGTCGTCAGGATTGAACTTCCGGGGCATGGTCAAAGCGAGTGTATTGACGAAATTCATAGCATGGAAGCTATGGCTGATTGCATGAAGGATATTCTTGATTTTATCAATGTCAATCATTTTGTATTGATTGGACATTCCATGGGAGGATATGTATCCCTTGCCTTTGCGGAGAAATTTCCGGAGATGATAAAAGGTCTGGGTATGTTCCATTCGACAGCCTACGCCGATAGCGCGGAGACAAAAAACAACCGTATACGAACCAATGAGTATGTCAGGAAGAATCATTTTCATTTTTTGTGTGAATTCATTCCTTCTTTATTCACTTCCGAAAATCAAATAAAATACAAGACGGAGATAGAGAAAATGGTTGCTGAGGCAAAAAAAATGAATGTTCAGGGCGTTATTGCTGCTAATTCGGGAATGGCTGCCAGGCCTGATAGGACACATGTTCTGAAAAGCCTACGGGTTCCTATGCTATTTATTACAGGCAAACAGGATGTTCGAATGCCTTTCGACAAAGTGATGGAACAAATAGCTATGCCGAACGACTGTGTTGCCTTGCTGATGGGCGATGTGGCGCACATGGGTTATATCGAAGCCAAAGAAAAAACTTACTATGCCGTAAAAACATTTGCGGACGGTTGTTTCTGACCAAACATACCTTAAATAATTCGTAAAGCAAATTTGTTTTTTCTTTCGAAAAATATATAAATTTGCATTTAGAATACTCCCTCGCATGATT
>CAZNRQ010000647.1:300-2384 GCA_964574845.1 uncultured Bacteroidales bacterium | reverse complement strand
GATTATTAAACTAGAATTTTCCCTAAGCCCATCACCCAACAACCCAATCAAACTGTAATTTTCCAAATTCAATACTCAAATCTATAAAAGCAAACTTCCGGTTTTCATCAGCAAGGTGTGGGTGTAACTCAGGCAACTTAGTTTTTTGGTTAGCTACTGTCAAAATGTCATAAGCAAGGTCGAAAATCTGCTTATTTATGACAAAATGGCTCCGTTGGACCTTACTGGCGACCCGGCGGACCTTACTGGCAGTCCTGCTGACCTTGCTGGCGATTCGATGGAATTTACTGGCACTCCTTTAAACCTTTCTGGCAATCCACTGGACTTTACTGGCAAAGTTTTCGACCTTACTGGTAACACTTTCGACTTAACTGGCGATATTTGGGACCTTGCTGGTGAAACTTTGGAGTTTGCTGAGGGCACTTTTGCCTGTTTAAATTATTTTTGGCAATAATTAAAAGCTAATCGTAAGAATGGCCTTAAGCTCTTCCTTAATAAACTCAATCAACTTATTCCACTTACCTAACTCCCTCTTAACTTATTTTATGATTTAAACCCGATTAATAGCAGTACCTTTGTGCGTTCTATTGGTTGTTCCTGTATCTTTCTCTCAGTTCATTGAAAAGTATGCGTTCCGCTGATTCGGCCTGGCGAAACCACGCATAACTTACGATACTGAATGAAAATATTACTTGTTGCTCCTTGTCCGCCGCGCGAACAGCGCCCCAAATCCATGGACATCCCCCAATTAACCTTATCCCTCATAGCCGGCATGACCCCCGAAGAACACGAGGTCGAGATCTGCGAAGAAGTGTACGGCGACATCATCAACTTCGATGGCGATTACGATGTGATAGGCATATCCATCATGACGCAAACCTGTCTGCGTGGCTACGAGATAGCCAACGAATTCAAGAAACGAGATAAAGTGGTAGTGTTTGGCGGCATACATGCCACCAGCCGTCCCCAGGAAGCCATACTCTATGGCGATGCTGTGGTGATAGGCGAAGCCGAAGGCGGCCTCTGGGCGAGTGTGTTGACCGACATCAAAAACAACAAACTGCGCGAATTCTACAAGCTCGATGCCTTGCCCGATCTTCAGGAGCAGACCAAACCCCGCAAGGAGCTCATACGTTGCCATTCGGGCAAATTCTCCATCGCACCTATTGAAACCACCCGCGGTTGTCCTTACAACTGCGATTTCTGTACCGTTTCCCGTTTCTTCGGCACCAAACAGCGCCACAAAAAGATACGCGATGTGATAGAAGAAGCCGAATCATGCCCACAGAAATACCTTTTCTTTCTCGACGATAACATCACCGGCGACAAAAAATATGCCCGCGAACTCTTTCGCGAACTCAAACCCCTCAACAAGATATGGGTAGGGCAGGCCTCCATCAATCTGGCCAACGATCCCGAAACCATGAAGCTTGCCAAAGAATCAGGTTGCGGTGCCCTCTTGGTAGGTTTCGAATCCATGACCGATGGCGGATTGGAACATTACCGAAAATCACTAAAAACCATAAAAGAAAATGTGGATGCCGTCAGGCGCATGCGCGATAGTGGTATTCTTACCATGGCATCCCTTATTTTCGGACTGGATTCGGATACCGAACAAGTCTTCGAACAGGGATATGAGTTTTTAACCAAATCTAAGGCTGCTTTCTTCCAATCCTGTGTGGTCACGCCTTATCCGGGAACTCCCGTATTTGACAAGCTTCTCTCCGAAGGCCGCATACTCACAGACGACTGGAGCAAATTCGACACCACCAAGGTAAACATTCAGCCCCTCAACTTCAGCCCCGAGCGTTTGTTGGATGGTTGCAACAATATTCAGGACCTCATCTACAGCAATGCTTCTATTTTCAACCGAGCCTATTCCAACATGAAGATAGGTTTCAGCGCTTCTCTCTTATATCTGACCTTAAACAAAGGTTACCAGAAACGTTTGAAAGATAAAAAGATGTTTGGCGTCAACCGCAATGCCCCCGGCATCCCTGTCGATTTCGACACCACCAAATACGTGATGCCTTATAAGAAAAAAGTAGTCAAAGTTATATTGCAGGAAGAATTGCTTTGTGCAG
>CAZNRQ010000647.1:0-290 GCA_964574845.1 uncultured Bacteroidales bacterium | reverse complement strand
GGATAGTAAGTATCCGATAACATTCTCAAAAAGAAAAGCCGCCCATTATGAGCGGCTTTTCTTTTTTTACTTAACATCAGATATCAATGCTTCACAAACTTGGTGCGGTAGGTAGTATTGCCGTTGCTTACCATCAGCTCATACATTCCACCGGCCAGGCTGCTTACATCAATTGGGGTGTTGCCGAGTGCGCTCAGCTGTATTGTCATACAAAGCACACCCTGCATATTATAGACCTGGCAGGTATAACTGCCGGAGAATTTTATTGGAAATTTCACATAGAGTTCTTC
>CAZNRQ010000646.1:0-2401 GCA_964574845.1 uncultured Bacteroidales bacterium | reverse complement strand
CCTTTTTATAGTTTTCGGCTATGGCGCTTTCGAGGCAGCGGGTGAAATAGTCGAGCTGTATCTGCATCTTTTCGTGTGAGCGGAGTTCGTTGGGTTTCTCGCAAAGAGCCTCTATATGCAGATCAACCTCGGCAAATTCGTCATCAATGCGGTGCTTTTTGATCATGGATTCGCGCTTCAGTTGAGCTTCGGGTATCTTCTGCACCTGAGGCTGTGCTTCGGCATCTTTCGGCAAAGCCAGTTCGGGCAGGTCTGCCACCTTTTGCAGGTAGGCCTTGTTGCGGAACACGGCATTCTCTGTATAATTGTCTTCCTTCAGCAGCTTCACCATCTTTATGCGAAACTCCTTCTGCACAGGAGGAATGATATCGTGAACCTCATCCTGAAAGAACAATAGCTGCAGCATGCCCTGGGCGAAATATTCCAGTTGGTCGCGGTCGGCTACCTGCAGGCTGGAGGTGGAATAAGCCTCTATGTTGCCATAATCTATGCCCAGATATTTGTCCTTATCTTTGAGAAAAACGGTGTAGATGATATCGAAGGCGCTGTTGTTGACCAGCAGTACTTCCACATCTCCAATGATGAGGCGCTGCTGATCGTCGGGGACCACGGCCAGGTAAATGGCTTCGGGCATGTCGTAGGCTTTGCGGCCGGGTTTGGCGACCGGGGTTGCGGGCTTGGGGACACTGACGTTGTAATGCTCCTCGAAGAAGCGCTCGCCGGCGGTGCTGCTTTCTATCAGTATGAGGTCGCTGGCCATCACAGGCAGATCGAAACCATCGTCGATAGCCACATGGACCATGGTGTTGCTGAGTATTTTGCTTATGACTCCCCCACCCTTTTCGTTCAGAAACTTTACTTTGTCGCCTATCTTGAATTTCATATTTCTTTTTTGTGTAAAGTTAGTGTTTTTTGGCGGGAAACCAACAAGGATTTCGCGAAAGCTTGACTTCCTGGTTCAAAGCAACAAGTAGGTAACTTTATCTACTTTTTAATCCCCGCACAGCTTTGCTCCAATACTTTTTCGGCATCGGTATCACCCATAGAGGCGGCTACGGTTAGATCCTGGCAGCCCTCACTCTTTTTTCCCGAAAGGTATTTCGCATTGCCCCTTTTATGATAAGCGTAAGCCAATTCATCTTTGGAATAACTGCCACCGGGGGCATCAATTATTTTATTACAAAGGCGGATGGTGTTCTTATAATCGCGATTTTCGGTAGATAATTCTATCAACACCTGGGTCATTTCAATATTATTTGAATCCAGGGCATAGGCTTTTTGCATCCACAGATCGGCATCCTTTTCGCGACCCATCTCTTTATAGGTATTGTATTTGGCCAGGTAAATATCGATGGTAGGTCTTTTTACGAGCCACTGATCGAGCAAGGTATCGGCCCGACCAAATTGGCTCATGCTCATCAACTGCCTGTACTTTTCCTGAAACAAACTAATATTATCGGGATGATAAGTAAGGAGGGTATCGAGCAGCAGCAATATACTGTCCTGATCGGCCTGCCAGTTGGCTTGATCCTGATTATACGCATAAATTAAGCTTCGGAATTTATAAGAATCCAGCGTTTTTTCGAGCCTGAGCGATTGGCTGATGTTGTTCAAGGCCGAATCGACCTGATCGCAAAGCACAAAGGCACGGGCCGCATAGTAGCAAGTGAGGGCATTGGGCGCCTTCTGCTTTGCAAGGCTTATGTATTTAAAAGCCTCAGCACATTCAGCTTCTTCGGCCAGATGGGCAGCCCATAAGCCATGAAGAAAATAATAGTTTCCGTTTTTGGTAGCCTTTTCAATATCTTTTCGTGCGTTATCGAAATCTTCGTTGCCAAAATAGGCCATCCCGCGAAGTGCCATGAGTTCGGGAACGTTTTGGTAGTCGAGAGTCAGATTGCAATGGCGAATGCAATTATCAAAATCTTCTGTTGCCAGATAAATGGCGCCCGACATCAGATAGAGTGGCCATACCGAAGAGTCGGCCTGTATCATGCGGTTGACTATGGTGAGCCCCTGCTCGTATTGGGCGTTGTTAAAGAATTTCAAAACTGTGTTGAGGCTTTGCCTGACCTCGGCCGAGTCGGCCTTTTTATAGAAATTCATTACCGTGCGGGAGTCTTCGTTGATCAATGACATGGCCGAACTGGTTTGGGCCTGAAGCCTGCCCGTAAGCCCAAAAGCCGACAGCAGCAGCAAAACTGAGATGATCAGCATTCTTCCGAAAGGCAAACAGGTAGTTTTCCGTATGTGTTCGGAGATAGTTGCAGAAGAAGAGAATAAACTTGCGAAATTCATTTTGTCAGGTGTTGCGTAGCTAAGAGCTAAAATTTGTTGTAATAATACAATTATTTTTGATAGCAAATAAAAGTGAGGTAAAAAAAAGACTCAGGGTTGTTAG
>CAZNRQ010000645.1:0-2410 GCA_964574845.1 uncultured Bacteroidales bacterium | reverse complement strand
CCGTGAAGGATGGCATTCGTCAAAAGTTCGATTTCTTTGGGTATGCCGGCAACGACGACATGAACTATGCAGAAATGGTTGCTCTGGACAGAACCCTTGAAAACAGCGGGTTCAGACATCAACTGGTGGTGTTCAACGGAACACACGACTGGCCACCCAAAGAGTATATGGCCGAGAGCATTGTTTGGACCGAATTGAATGCCATGAAAGATGTTAAAAAGGCTACCGACAGGGCGTTTATTAGCGAACAATTGGCTTCTTTTGACAAACAGCTGACCGACATTCAGAAAACGGGAAAGGCCTATGAAGAATATCTCCTGACCAAAAAGATAATCAACTATTTCAAAGGCCTGACTGATACTAAAAAATACGAAGATCAACTATTAGTTCTTCAAAAGAATGTTACCGTTCAGAATGCCATAAAAAAAGAGCAGACTGACGAGAATAAAGAACAAATACTTCAGCAGCAGTATGTCGGAAAACTGTCTTCAGAAAATATTGCCTGGTGGAAAGGCGAAGTCAAGCGCCTGGATAATTTCATTGCTACCACTAAGGACGAAACTGAAAAGCATCTGCTGAAACGAGTCCTTGAATATCTGAGTCTGGTTTTATATTCCAACTGTTCTTCAGCCTACGCCCAGGCTAGCTATGCCGATGCAGAACATTACATTGAATTATATGCACTCATCGATCCCGACAATGCCGAGCCTGAGTTTATGTGGGCACAGATATTTGCTCGCAAAAAGGATATTGATCAATCCATTCTTCATTTGAAGAAATCGGCCGATCTGGGGTTCAAAGAAAAGGTCAGGATTGACAATGACACTATCTTTTTAAAGCTTACCAACGACAAAAGATTTCCTGAAATAATGGATATCATTACTAAAAATCAAAACAAACCCTGATGAGTCTGAGTGAAAAATTAAAACCTGCCATCCCTAAAAGGGGGCTTTTGATGGTAGCCGGTGTCTTCTGGACCTTTGCAGGATGTATGCTGTTTGCCAGAGGTATTACAGGTCTTCTTCCATTTGCTAAAAATATGTATTTTGAGATTCCTATAGGACTCGCCGGAGGCATTGTGTTCTTTTTGCTTTTATTTTCGCGCATTTCAAAAAAGCACATAAAACGTATCACCAGTATTGAGATTGAGAGGCCGTGTATGTTTTCTTTTTTTGATGTCCGCGCTTATATATTAATGACTATTATGATATCAGCCGGGGTTTCTTTAAGGGTTTTCAAATTAGTGGACCCTCAAATTTTGTATACATTTTACATTTGCATGGGGGTTCCTTTACTGATGTCAGCTTTCAGGTTTTATTACAATTGGTATGTCTATCATAAACCTCAATAAATGTCCGAAATAGTTTTCGAAGTTTGTACCAACTCCCTGCAATCGGCCATAGTAGCCCAAATGGGAGGTGCCGACCGCATAGAATTGTGTACACAACTGGAGGCAGGTGGCATCACTCCCTCGGCAGCCAGCATTAAATTGGCTGTTAGAGAACTTGAGATCCCGGTATTCGTGCTGATTCGTCCACGAGGCGGCGATTTCGTTTATGACGAAATTGACTTCCAACTGATGAAAGAGGATATCCTAATCGCTAAAGATATGGGTGCCGCAGGAGTGGTTGCAGGTTTGTTAATGCCCAATGGAGATATTGATTTGGACCGAACCACAGAATTGGTTTCACTCTCCTCGCCCATGCAGTTTACTTTTCACCGTGCCTTCGACCGTGCCCGAAATCCTTATACTGCTCTCGAAGATGTGATTAAAACCGGGGCCAACCGTATTTTAACTTCAGGCCAGGCAATCTCAGCCCGGGAAGGAAAGCATTTTCTGAAGGCCCTTGCAGATAGAGCATCCTCAAGAATCACCCTACTGGCAGGAGCAGGTATAAATCCGGATAATGTCAGGGAGATTATCGATTTTACCGGAGTAACCGAGGTCCATGCCTCTTGCTCCATGAATATGCCTGGCAATATGGAATACAGTTCTCCGCTCAACACTCATCATAATATCACTGTTACCGATGTTGAAAAGGTAAAGCAAATAGTTGCCCTAATTAAAAACTATAATAAGAAATCATGATCAAAAAATTATTCATTCTTCTGTGCCTTTTTATGAATGTCTATTTTCTCAATGCCCAGGATCGAACCAGGCATTTTATCACCGATGCTGCCTACCGTGAACAGGTGAACAAGGCTTTCGATCAGCTGAAGCCATTGGCACAAGGAAGGTCTGTTCAGCTTTTCGGGGTCTTTTCAGGCAAACTCAGTCTGGAAGAGGAAGAGGCATTAAAATTCCTTTATGCTTATATGCCTTTGAGCGACCTTGCCGATTACGATGGCAGCTTCTATCTGAAACAGGTTCGCATGTCGCTGCTGGCAAGGGAAACTTTTAGCTGGGGCA
>CAZNRQ010000644.1:810-2412 GCA_964574845.1 uncultured Bacteroidales bacterium | reverse complement strand
TTCGGGAGTAATGTTTTTTTGTCCGTCCTCGGGAATCGCCACTCCCCCATTGGACGAAAAACTTTTGTTATCGCTCACATCTCCGTCCCAGCAAACGGTGTAGCCTTTTGCCAGCGCATTATCAATCACCGCCATGAGTTCATCCAGGGGCAGGTTATAGTAAGATGCATACATCCAGTTGTCGGGAACCTCCAGCACAAAAGGTTGATAAAAGGGATGGTGAGTATAAGATGTCAGTTCAACATAATCATCCGGGTTTATGCCCAAACCGGCGGCAAAACTTTCGGGGGTGTACGATTTTTCGTTGTAAATAAAGGTCTGAGGAAGTTTACCGATATACACATCCATAATGCTATCCAAAGAGTACTTCCAGGGGGCAGGATCGTTTCCGGTTTTCTGTTTCACCACATGTAACATAAGTGTGCCGAGGGCTGCATCCATTTCCATCTGATCATGGGTGGTGCGGTTCAACAGGCCGCTGTAGGCGCTTTCGGGCATGGCACCGTATTGTTTGAACAGCCTGATGATATCGTGCGCCTGTCCGCCTTCGCCGAAATTGGTGTTGCCCTGATTCAGCCAATAGTCCTCTGCTTTCTGAGGGTAAGCCTTACGTACGTAAAACATTTCGGACAGGTCGTATTCGCCTTTACCCATGCGCAGCAACTCACTTTCGAGGAAGGATACTGTAGCAAAGCACCAACAGGTGCCGGTCATGGCCTGATTTTTCACAGAAGTGGTAGGAATCTGTTTGGTGATCTTTATTTTCTCTTTTTGAGCGAATAAAGAGAACACCAGTAAGAAAGAAAGTATAAATGGTAATAGTCTTTTCATAGTTCTTATCAGATTTTCAGAGTGGTATTTTACTTATTGATTTAACTTTTTCATGATCCTATCCGGCAAAGCCGATTTGTTTACCATGATGGAAATGGTCTTTAATTTCAGGTAAGCCTCCGACATGTATATCAATCCCCCTGTAAGTTCAGTATCGCCCCAGGAGTTCTTTACCATATAATACTTCTTTCCAAATTGGTCGTGAGCCGTGCCAACAATGTGCATCACATGATCGACTTTCGATTCCAGGGTTTCGAAAGTAGTCTGACGCAAAGCTGCATCTGCTTTCACTTCTTTCTCAGGCTTAAGAAAAGTATTGTCCTTCTCTTCTGTTGACTTATCATCCCACTTTTTCTCAGGAACCAGAGCCAATCCATACTCGTAGGAGAACTCTTTTTCGCTCACATCTCCGTTCCATAAAACCGTATATCCGTTTTGCAGAGCCGTATCTATGGTCCCAAAAAACTCATCAAACGGAAGATTGTAATACAGATCGTGGCTCCAGTTGTATTTGGTTTCCAAGACAAAGGGTTTATACCAGGGATGGTGATCATAAGAGGTCAGCTCAATATAATTATCAGGAGTAAATTCCAGAGATCTTGCAAATTCTTTGGGAGTATAAGTGGTATTATTGAACTTAAAATCGACAGGAGGTTCCCCCATATTCAATCGCAGTATGCTGCGGACATCATCCTCCAGCTTTTGATAACCACCATTCATTCCATTCTGCATAAACAACTTTACTTTTTCTTTTATCAGGGTATCCATTCT
>CAZNRQ010000644.1:0-800 GCA_964574845.1 uncultured Bacteroidales bacterium | reverse complement strand
CATGTTGGCATCCTTACCACAATAAGCCTTTTCAGGCATCATGCCATAGGTGCGAATGACATTCATCACATCATGAGGCTGACCACCCGGAGTCAGAAATACCTTACCATGCCAGCGGACATAATTTACTGCCTTTTGAGGATAGATATTCCAAACAAAAAACATTTCCGAAAGGTCAACCTCCCCTTTGCCCATGCGCATGAGTTCGCTCTCGATAAAAGAAGTGGTTGCAAAACTCCAGCAAGTACTGGAATTGCTCTGATCCTTAATGGATGTGGCTGTTAATTTAATATCAGGAGTAAAGGTAAACTGTGCCTGCACATGTTGCAGCGCAAAGAGGCAGAATAAAGTAAGTAAACTGAAAAATCTCGGCATGATCATTTATTTTGTATTTCAAATTTAGGTAAAATCATCGAGAATCAGTAAGCTTTCTTAATCACTCATCACCATCCCGTCCGCGAACTTTCACTACTTTTGGAAAAAAAATCACCTTATATGTTCGACGAAGCAGGCCTGTTAAAAGAGATCAAATTCCGCACCTCGCGCAGTTCGGGCAAGGGAGGCCAAAGCGTCAACAAAGTTTCTTCCAAGGTGGAACTGATGTTTGATGTGGGTGCCTCACTGGTCTTTTCAGAAGAAGAAAAACTTCTGATATTAATGAAATCGGGTTCCTTTTTGAAGGATGATATTTGTATCCATATGGTATGTCAGGAAGACCGTTCGCAATACATGAACAAGAAAATGGTCATCGAAAAATTTCTGCTGCTTATTGCCAAATGCCTGAAGCCAAAGAAAAAAAG
>CAZNRQ010000643.1:0-2412 GCA_964574845.1 uncultured Bacteroidales bacterium | reverse complement strand
TCAAGTTTACCCGCGAAGGATACATTGAGTTCGGTTATAAAAAGAAAGGCGATTTTCTTGAATTCTTCGTTACAGACACGGGTATAGGTATAACCCCTGAGCAAAAAGAAATCATCTTCGAAAGATTCCGTCAGGGCAGCGAGTCATTGTCGCGCAGTTACGAAGGTGCCGGCTTGGGCCTCTCCATTTCAAAAATGTACATTGAAATGCTGGGGGGAAAGATTTGGGTGGAAAGCGAACCTAATGAAGGAACCACTTTCTTTTTCACCACTCCATATGTAACTCATGTTGGCCCTTTAGCTTCTAATCCACATGAATCCCCGCAAGCAGTCAAACCCCCGGGCCGCAAAAAGAAGCTAAAAATACTGATAGCCGAAGACGACGAAGCTTCCGATATTTTCCTTAGCATCACCCTGCAAAAATACAATCCTGAGATATTGCACGCGGTAACAGGTACTAAAGCTGTTGAATTATGCAAAGACAATTCTGATATTGATCTGGTGCTGATGGATATAAAAATGACAGAAATGGACGGTTACGAAGCCACCCGACTGATCAGGCAATTCAACAAAGATATTGTGATCATCGCTCAAACAGCTTACGCCATAGCCGGCGACCGCGAAAAATCATTGGAGGCCGGTTGCAACGACCATATTACGAAACCTATCAAAGCACAGAAACTACTGGAAATAATAAGAAGATATTTCAAATTATAAGTAAGGTTCTTTTTGTTTTCCGCAAGATTGTCCGCAACATTTTTCTGATAGCTTTTCTGCCCTTGCTGCGTCAAAATTGACTAGCTTTGTAATAATCGTATTTTATTAAACAAATTTAACAAATCAGTCATGAATCATACTGCATTAATTACCGGAGCCTCTAACGGTATCGGAAAAGAACTCGCCATAATACACGCCCAAAACAAAGGCGACCTGGTGCTGGTAGCACGTCAGCAAGATAAACTGGAAGAATTGAAAGCCCTGCTCGAGAAAGAAAATGGAGTTAAGGTAAAAATCATCGTAAAGGACCTATCGAAGCGGGAAGCCGCCCAAGAAATCTTTGATGAGATCAAGGCCGAAGGCATAGTGGTAGAATACCTGATCAACAATGCCGGCTTTGGTGGCTTTGGAAAATTCTATGAAAGAATTATAGAAGAAGACCTGCAAATGCTGGACCTTAACATTATTTCACTTACACAAATGACCCGACTATTTCTGCCTGAAATGATCAAAAGAAACTCAGGCCGTATCATGAATCTGGCATCCATAGCCGCTTTCATGCCCGGTCCCTTACAGGCCGTATACTTTGCTACCAAAGCCTATGTCCTCTCGTTGAGCCATGCCATTGCAACCGAAATAGCGGGAACCAAAGTAGCCATTACTTCCCTCTGCCCGGGCCCTACGGTGACTAATTTTGCCAAACATGCCAACATGGAAAACTCCAAATTGTTTAAGAACGGAGCTACCGCCCAATATGTAGCCATCAAAGGATATAAAGCCATGATGAAAGGAAAAAGAGAGATCATTACCGATACGCCCATGAAGTTCCTCATCAAAGTTATTATGCCCTATGCTCCCTTAAAAATGGTGCTCAAACAAGTAATGAGCATGCAGGCAAAATAAGTAATCGCTTTGTGTAATATTAATCAGTTCAACATGAAAACTATCCTCAGAAAATCAGCCATCATATTACTGTTGTTATCGTGCAACCTATTTGTCTTTGCGCAAAAAACACCCTCGTTTATTACCGATAGTCTGGACAGTTACATAAAAAAGGCTCTGGATATTTGGCAGATACCCGGAGTATCGGTATGTATCGTAAAAGACGGAAAAGTGATAGTCAGCAAGGGATACGGAGTTTGTGAAGCAGGAAAAAAGGAGAAAGTAGACGAAAACACCCTCTTTATGATTGGCTCCAACACCAAGGCATTCACTGGAACTGCCGTGGCATGGATGGCCGAAGAAAATAAATGCACCTTGGATGATAAAGTAAAAAAATGGGTTCCTGATTTTACCACCAAAGACCCCTGGATAGCTGAACATGCCACATTAACCGACATTATGTGTCATCGCATGGGCACTGAAACTTTTCAGGGAGATTTCACTTTCTTCGATTCCGACCTTAGCAGCAAAGAGATCATTGCCAAATACGGCTTGCTCACTCCTACCTATGGTTTCCGCACCACCTGGGGTTATTGCAATACAGGTTTTTTGCTGGCAGGAACTGCATTGACAGCTATTAGTGGTATGCCGTGGGATCAATTCATACGAACCAAAATATTTGAACCTTTGCAAATGAAACGCAGTCTGCCGCTCATTTCCGAGATCAGCAGTGCCACCAACAAAGCAGCCGCTCATACTCTGGTGGATGGAGATCTGAAAGTGATACCCTATGGTCGTTTCGATGCTTTGGCAC
>CAZNRQ010000642.1:0-2414 GCA_964574845.1 uncultured Bacteroidales bacterium | reverse complement strand
CATACTGTCCTGTTGTAAAACACTTTATTTTTTGCAACTGTAGCCTATGTTATTTCAGAAATTGTTATTTAGCGGGGAATAACTCCGATTTCATGTAACATTAATCACTTGGACTATACTTGAACTTTTCGGGCAAATATTTCCTGTTTCAACCAAATTATGCTGCCATTCTCTTGTAGTTCGCCTTATACTTTTTTAGGGGCCAAAAACTTATTAAAAAGCAACAATCCAGCAATAGTGACCACCCCTATACCGCTCATGGCCCACCAAAAGCCCGAAGGATTTTTAAGTGTTGTAGCAAAGTAAACATAAAGATGCGAGCCTAAAATTCCGGCCACAAAACTTCCTATGGCTCCATACAAAAAAGAATAGCCCAGGTAAAGGGCTTTTTTGTCGGGCGGGGCAATCAGTCCCACATAAGAAATAAACTTCGGGTGAGCGGTCATTTCGCCCAACGAAAAAATAACCATACCGCCAATAAATACCCAGGCATTGGATGAAATGGCCAACACCGCCATTCCGATGGTTCCCAAAATAATTCCGGATATCATGGTAGGCAGGGCTTTGGTATGCTTCACTATGGCCGAAACCAGTATCTGCAGGGTGATTATGGTCAGTGCATTGATCACAGTAACGTGTTCAGCCTCGAATTTCCACTGAGGATGGTCCATAAACAAACCGAGCACCGAATTCACGAAATTATTGACGGGAGCCATGTTCATGTATTCGCCCAGATACCAGAGCACGGTACTGAACATCTGAAAATATATGATCCAAAAACCCGAATAGATCAGGATCATCAGTATAAAACGCCAGTCTTTTATCACCAGCACGGCCTCTTTGGCAATGGTGGCCAGGCTTTTGGTGTTGGCGGGTTTGGCGGGTTCTTTATACACGAATAAGTTCAGCAGAAGCATAGAGCCTGTGCCAATACCCGCCATGATAAAGATATACGACCACGAAATTTCTTTCAGATAAGGGATCAGAAACAATGGAAAAATAAAAGCTCCCAGGTTGATGGACCAGTAATAAATGCCAAAGCCCAGGGAAGAGTTGCCCACATCCGTCGAACGCGCAATGGTTCCCGAAATGATGGGTTTGAAGAATCCTGCCCCTGTAACCATCAGCAGCAGGCTGGCAAACACCAGACCGTAGCCGGTGCAAAAACTGGTCAGGAAATATCCCGAACTCATTACAATAAAAGCAAAAGTCAGGGTCTTTTTATAACCGTAGCGATCGGCTATTGCCCCTGAGATAATAGGCAAAGTATACAATAGAGCTGTGATGACACTAAAAAGCCATCCCACACTTTCTTTCGAAAATCCCAATCCGCCTTCCCTGGTGTTGAGCACCAGATAGACCGAAAGCACCGACATCACTCCGTAGTATGAGCCGCGTTCGAAGAATTCCATGGTGATCACCGTCCAGAAATTGCGGGGAAAGCTTCTAAAGCCCGATCGTTGTGATTTGGTTTGTTCCATCGTAAGGGTATGTTTATTTACAAAAGTAAATAAAAATGCCCGATACATTTGTAACGGGCATTTGACATCTGTCAGTTCCGAAACTTATTTAAAACTGAAAAACTTTTCTTTGGGCGTGGAACAAATTTCGCACTCGTCTTCCTCATCCTTGTTCGAATAAGTGAATCCGCACTTAGGGCACACAAAATATTCGGTAGGAAGTGTTTTCACTTTATTGGCAGCCAGGGCATCTATGGTTGTTTTGTAAAGCTCCATATGTTTCTTTTCGGTTTCCATAGCAAAGCTGAACGATTTGACGGCATCGTCATTCGTCTCGGCCTTTGCCTGATCAATAAATCCCTGATACATGGCTTCCACTTCGTGTTTTTCGCCGGCATAGGCTGCTTCCAGGTTTTCTTTGGTAGTTTTCACTTCGAAAGGTTGGGCTACTATAGCACTCATGTGAATTCCCATTGTTTCCAAAACCTTTGCATGATTGGCCGCATGTATGCTTTCCGATTTGGAAGTAGCATCAAACAAAACACCAATCTGAGTAAATCCTTCTTCTCTGGCTTTGGCAGCAAAGGCAGCATATTTAGCTGATGCTGTGGTTTCGCCCTGTAGGGCAGCTTTCAGATTAGCCACAGTTGGGGTATCTGCTTTGGTAGAATCCTGCCCGCTGGCAACCACATCCTGCATACCGATCATATTATCATAAACCATGTTTCCGCCCAGCAATCCTGTGTATCCCACAGTGCCGACAGCTACAAAAAACAGCAGGAATACCAGCCATTTCAGACCAGAATTCTCTTTCTTTTTCCACACCAAAAAGATGCGAATCAGAGAAGCAGCTATCATAACGAACATGGTGATCTTGGCAAACAATTCATGGTTTTCTTTAAGTTCGCCCAAAACGCCGGTATATTCTTTGGTGAAAAATTCGCCGGACAGATA
>CAZNRQ010000641.1:0-2419 GCA_964574845.1 uncultured Bacteroidales bacterium | reverse complement strand
TGGATATAACAGGAGCCGAATTATCAATCACCAGATTGTTCAAAGTAAATTCTCCCAATACCAAGGTGCAACCACTGCCACTATTATAGCTCAGGACACCTTTGATACTTCCGTTACAGGTGGGCGTTGCGAATTGGGTTGGGATGACAAATGTACCGCTCAATCCGTTGGCTGTTCCAACAACCACACTATTCATAGTGAATACCCATGAGTAGAATTGCTGACCAGCATTACATGTAACTTCGGGAACAGTTAGTATACTGCTGTATGATATGGTATTTCCGCAACCGGTTTGAGAAAGTGCTACCTGAGACACTTGTGTGCAAGGCACGCAAACATCAGGATTGGGGAATTTGATTTTTATCTCAGCACAGGACGGATCCAGATAATGCATCCACGAATTGCTTATTTTATGAATACCACATGAACTTGCGTTCTGTGTATTCACCGAATAAGAAAGTGTAACCGTGCCGTTGTTAACCTGTGGCATATTCCATGCTATGTTTTGTCCGGTGTTGGTTGCCGTGCCCTGAGAAACCACCAGGCTCCCCGGAATCAAAACAAAACCGCTTCCGATAGTGTCTGTAACCATAGGAAATCCGGGTATGGCCTGTGCGGCCCATTGCAGTTGAGCAACGATCACACCGAATATCCCATTAAGATCGGCAGCTGATTCTGTTTGAAAGAACCCTGAATTCTGTGCTGAGTTCAGTGTGTTTTCTGCCAAAGTTTGAGTGGCTCCGGATATACCTCCGAACAAACCAACCGTGAATACCTTGGTAGGATAGTTCACACTGGAAATAGTAAATGATTGTGCTGCCTGACCTTGCAGATAAGCCTGATTGGTACAGGCTGTAGGGCTGGTGGGTGCGGATGCACAGGAAGTTCCGGCATAATGATCAGTAGAAGAATTATAGGTGCTTCCTTCGTTGGCCACACCATCGGTAAATAACACTATCGAGCGAATGACATTACAACTCAAGCGCGCTCTTGCCTTCATTTCTTTGCCCGCCTGATAGAATCCGTCGGAAATATTGGTACTGCCGTTGGCAACCATGGCATTGATGGCATTTATAATAAGTGTTGAATCTGAGGCAAAACTCAGTTGTCTGTCGAGGCTGGCAGTGGTTGAAAAACTTACCAGACCGATACGATTTATATTACCGGGATTATTGGCAGCACTGAAAACTTTTCTCACAAAATTAATGGCGGCTGTCTTGGCATACGACATGGAAGAAGGCGAACCGCTGGTCATACTGCCCGACTTATCGATCACCAGTATGGCATCTAAAGGAGCCGGAGAAGAAACTCCGGTTATGGATAGGTTTACATTGAATTGGTTGCAGATGTTCTGTTGTACCACAGTTTTATTTATGGTTATCTGACCAATAGCACTATTTGTCATAAAAAGAACGAAACAACAAAAAAGAAAAAGAGAGGAACGACAAATGGAATTTGGGGTTAGTATTTTTAGTTTCATAGCGAGTTGATTTTAGTTAATGAATTAGAAAACCTGAAGTTGTTTTCCTACTTTTCTTCAGGATTGGGTACGTAAGTGTATAATGTAAGTGTGGATTCGTACCCGGAACACTTATCCGTTGCAGCTTTCAGCAGCAGATGGTTCCAGCGATTGATAGGAGTACCCTGAGGAACAGTAACCTTTACCTGAAATTCCATGATTTCTTTAGGTGCCACATTTATCTTCCCGCTAATGGCTTTTCCAGTCGAATTCAGTATCTCGGAAGTTAGCGATACATTAAATGTAGAAGGTGTTTGATCAGGATTCATTTCTGAATTGCGGTTTAAAACAGAAAGATCAACAGCAAGAGCTTCGTTGCCGTTGTTTTGAAGGGTAATAAAATATACCCTGCCCTCTTCATTTACCGATTCGATATTATTTTTTGCTGATAAAGTAATGGAACAGTCCTGAGCCGAACTTTGCTTAGGCAGAAGAAGAATAAGCATAAAGCTTATGAGAAAAAAACCATAGTAGTTTTTTTTGTTTAGTAACAGGGAAATATGGGTCCTGTTATTTTTGCGTGTTATAACATTTAAATTTTTCATAGTCTGTTTGTTTTACTAGTTATTGTTAGTGTGATCAAATTGTAGCATTACAGATTCCCCTTTCTTTTGGGTTACTCTTCAATCATTTCCATTAAGTTTTTGATTGTGCTAAAGCAAAGATAAGGAAAAATTAACCCTTATTTAGAACTATTCCAAATTAATTAACATTACAAATTACAAATCCCTTGTTTTCTTTTTCTTAAGGCTGATATTTAGAAACCTAAATGTTTTAGTAAACATAATAGCCATTGTGTATATCTTTGTATTTGCTTGATTAATTAGGTTTTGTAATGGTTTTACAAGATTCTTTTAGCCGTAAAACCACGCTGCAGAAGACGTAAAAACAGTGGAAAAA
>CAZNRQ010000640.1:0-2420 GCA_964574845.1 uncultured Bacteroidales bacterium | reverse complement strand
GTATGCAAATGCAGGTTGTGATAAAACCCTTTATCTGCAAAAGCATAACCAGTGAGGCCTTTGAAGGTTTTCTTCATCATTTCTAAATTATTATCTGCAATAACAGCAGGCGTTACCAGACATTTCATAATCTCACTGTAAGCGTTAATTGCAAGAAATAATTTCAGACCATAAAACCAACCAGTAGAACTTTTACTGCGACATGCAATTCCTTTAAAGACCATGTTACTAGTTATGTGCAAACTATCAAAAACCAGCAGCATTTTTGAATCTGCAAAACAGCTTCCAAGTGGTCTACTTTGCGCGGAATATCAAGTGTCAGTTAAAAGCATAAGATTTAAGATTTATTGGTTCGCAACTTTAAATTACATCTTTATTCCTTTCTTTTTTTTCATCCAATCCAGCATTTTTTCAATGAGTTGATGTTAATTCTATTCCATTATTCAGGTAATATTTAAATTCTCTGTTTTTTTTGTACTTTTGCATTTTAAAAAATATAATGAAGGAAGCCGATAACCAATGGACGGAAGTAATACTGCCAAAAAAAGGCATTTTTGATCTTAAACTTCATGAAATCTGGCAATATAATCATTTGCCTTTGCTTCTCTTAAGTTGAAAACATGTTTCGATATTTATATTAGCTATTTTTTATTAGCAAAGTATTTTAATTAACCAATTCTCAAACTTACATTATATTTATGTGTATTATTTTTTTACTTACATCTTGAAATTGTTGATATAAAATCTGAGATTTAGTTAATTTTTATTTTACGAAAAGTATCAATTTTATTTTAACATAAAATATTTAAAATTCTTGGCATGGGGAATATGAATACTGTCAAACATTCAATAATATATACACCAAACCAAAGGGGAAATCAAAGTTGGATTCGAACCTGGGTCGTGCTTTTCCAGAACATAATTTCGTCAAAAGATTTGATAATGCAATTATTCAAACGCGATTTTTTGATGTCATACAAAAAATCCTTTCTTGGAATGAGTTGGATTATTATTACTCCGGTCATGGGGATTATTTCATGGGTAATCATGAATGCGTCAGGCGTTTTAAAACCAGGTGATGTAGGGATTCCTTATCCTGCTTACGTTTTGCTCAGCACTTCAATTTATGGATTATTTCTCAGTTTTTTTACCGGCGCTTCTGGCACTCTTATCGCTGGAACAGGGTTTATAACACAGGTAAATTTCGCACACGATGCATTACTCATCAAACAATTACTCCAGCAATTTGCAGGTTTTGCTATCGCTTTTGTTTTGACTATTCTTGTATTACTTGCTTTTGGAGTAATACCCAGTTGGATGATCATCCTTTTCCCAATACTTATCATCCCCATGATGCTTCTTGGTGCTGCTATAGGTTTATTTACGGCAATAATCAGTGTCGTGGCGACCGATATACAAAAGGCAATTACCTTTTTGATGGGCCTGGTTATGTACATAACTCCGGTAATATATTCATCAAAAGTTGAAAACACTTCTTTGCAAAATATTATTAAATGGAATCCATTAACTTATCTAATTGGCGCAGTACGTGACTCTATGATTTATGGCAAGATAGAACATTTTGACCGCTTTTTATTATCTTCTGTTTTTTCATTCATACTGTTTCTAATCGCATGGCGATTCTTTTATGTTTCGGAACAGAAAGTAATTGAAAAAATGTTTTAGGTTATGGGCGATGTAATATTGAAAGTAGAAGGATTATCAAAAAAGTTCTGCATGTCTCTAAAACGAAGCATGCTCTATGGAACTTATGATATGATGAGAGACATGTTGGGATTCCCGCAGAAAAATGTTAACCTTCGGAACTCCGAGTTTTGGGCATTGCAGGATATTAATTTTGAATTGGAACGTGGTGATAAAATTGGTTTTCTAGGGGAAAATGGTTCCGGAAAAACCACTTTACTCAGACTAATAAATGGAATATTTCCTCCAAGCACTGGTAAAATTACTATAAATGGACGTATTGGCGCTTTGATTGCAGTTGGCGCCGGTTTTCACCCTCACATGACTGGTCGTGAAAATATTTATCTGAATGGCGCAATATTAGGAATGTCAAAAGCCGAGATAAAACAAAAATTTGATGAAATAGTTGACTTTGCAGAGATTGGCAAATTTATAGATGCTCCGGTTGCAACATACTCTAGTGGAATGACTGTTAGATTAGGGTTTTCAATTGCAATTCACGGGAATGTGGACATCATGATGGTTGATGAAATTCTTGCAGTAGGCGATTTAGCATTTCAATTAAAATGTTTACGTAAATTATCAGAATTTAGATTACAAGGAGGCACTTTTATAATGGTTTCACACAATATGCAAGTAATTCGCAATTCATGTGAAAAAGCATATTGGATATCTAAAAGTAAGATACTTATGAGTGGAGATGTGTACGATATTTG
>CAZNRQ010000639.1:0-2421 GCA_964574845.1 uncultured Bacteroidales bacterium | reverse complement strand
AATAATTTGAATTATATCTGCATAATTCCACAAGCGCTTCAACTGGCCCTGCCGAAAGATGTACTCCATTTAATGCTTGTGAAACTTCGGCAAGACCTAATTCGTCCTTATGCCTCAATAATTCTTTTCTTATACTTCCATTATTTGCGTTTAATGGGAATGTTGATCCAATAAAATTGGTTCTTGCTTCTTCCCATGAAATATTCCCAGAAAGACTCATAACAATTATTGAACGCCCTTTTGCTGTGTATTGACTGAGTTGCCTAGGATGGAATCCATTTATTAAATAAATTATCTCATCATCTATCTTCACTTCGAGAGAGTAAGTACCTCCAGCTAGCTTATCACACTTCTTATTTTGCCATAAAAAGTCAATGGAGTTTGCATTAAAATCTTTATACAGTTCAAGAAATTCTAACCCACCTAATACTTTTAATTCATCTGGAAATTTCCCATAAATCTCATTAAATTTACTTTTAGCAGATTCGGACATATTTTGAATTGCATTACGCGCTATACTATTAATTACCCCATAATGCTGAGCAATAATATTGTGTTTATGGAGGTAATCAGCGGATAAAATATTAATATTATGGATATTAAAGCCAAATTCTTTAATTTTATCTTGTATTAATTCAAAGATTTTATCAGCTTTTATTACATCTGATTCCATTGTGATTTCAGGTTTTACAAAAAACAGAAATTCATTTTTTCCAACAAGTAAATTGGAATCTGAAAAAATTTCTTTAAAGAAGCATTCCTCTTTTTGAGCAGTCAGGATGCTATCCTTGATAATTGTAGTCAATTCATTACTCTTAATCATTACTTTTGTATTTGTATTGTTGTTATTTTTATCAAAAAAATGCAATATTTCATTTCTTTTTTCCGGATAATTGAGAAGTAAACGCGATTTGGCAGTTGTCTTTACAACTTGACAGGGCTCTCCTAAATCAAAACCAAAATCGACAAAAAATGGGTTGCCAAATTTATCGGATCTGAGGTCATCTGTGAATTTTAGAGTAATAAAGCCAAGCTGGTCAAGTTTATTTCCAATAGTTAAAATCTTATCAAATGCCACATCGTGAAATGTTTTTGGATAAAAGTCTTCAATAATTAGCCCATCTCCCTGTGAATACCAATTAGAAACAGGAACTCCATTTTCAGACAAGATTTTTCTCCGTCTGGCCCAATTCATCAAGCATTTTTCAGGAGAAAGAGTTACAATCGCTTTAATGAAAATATGCTTTGTCTGCTTATCTGTGGAAATTGTAAATGAAGTCCCATAAGTCTCTCCTCCCGTCCTATGCCACGGATCAACATCAGAATAAGATGAAAGTATTTCATTGCCAGAAATAATATCTTTGCTCCGTAACCAACTTGTAATCCCCTGTTGATCAAGTGTATACTTCGCACGTTGTATTTCTGCTGATGCACCTTTATTAACTATTGTAGTAGTAAATTCTTTCATTATTAATTGGAGCTTTGCAAAATGTGTTACATCGGTTGTTAATATTTTTTTTTGCCGAAATTTAGGCCGCGATATATGGTAGGTTTAGATTTAATGAACTCATCATAAGACAAGCCCTTTTAATTTATAGCGTTATATATTTCAAGACAATTTGACGTCGTATTATTTTATTAGTAAAATTTTCCTTACGCAAAGCTTTGTGTAAGGAAGCAATAGTGATAAATAACTGAATCTAAAGAATATTGCCCCACCCATACATCTCCGCTCTTAAATTTAGTAAAATTAATACAAATGCCAACCCTTCAGAGCTACGACCAGCCCATTTCATTGATCCTCAGAACCTGACAAGCTCTCCTATATCAAGAAACTTCACCTACAGTTTGTAACTCATAACTGCTGTCAACCACAACTATCCAGTTTTTTATCTCATGCACTTTGAAAAAGGTCTTGTTCCCCTGATAGAGATGGCGTAGCAGTACCTATTCTTCGTCACGCCTCCACTTGTAACACTTTTAGAATATATACTTGTCACTGGTATTTTAGCGTGATAGCATAAAACTTAGTTTTTTTCGACCGGTTCGCTCTTGATGCTAATCAGTTTTACCGTCAACCCGTTGAATAACTTCACTTTTTCTGGACTGAGTATATCAATCAACTACCCCGCAGCAGAGCTACGGGGTATAAGTTCATGTTTAAGAAATCCATTACGAAGCTGGGCTTCGAGGAATATGTCCTATAGCGATTTAACGTAAAGAACACTTCGCGCTCTGCTGCGACCATCTACGCAATCCTTATGAAGCCAAAGGTATTTTTTCGGGGAGCTGTTTTTTTGTATTCTGTACCCTAAAATCGGACATGATCAAATAATCGTATCTAAAACATACTCAAAACTGTCAATGAAAGTACGTCCACCCGCTGTCTGATGCAAAACCGCTGTTGGCAACAGTTATATC
>CAZNRQ010000638.1:0-2425 GCA_964574845.1 uncultured Bacteroidales bacterium | reverse complement strand
ATTATGAATATGCTGGGACAGAAAGTTTACAGCGAAGATATGAAGTCGGCCAATGAAACCCTGAGCCTGCAAGGATGGCAGCAGGGGATGTATATCGTTCGACTGATGTCGGAAGGCAAATCGTATACCCGAAAGATTGTGGTAAAATAGTTCTGCGAATCAATATGTAATTGATCAAAAAGAAAGAGGGGTTGACTGTTTCAGCCCCTCTTTCTTTTTGAGGAAACCGAGCGTAAAACTTGGAATTAAATGGTAAAATAAACAAGGCTTTCAGGCATTAGGCCTTTAGACTTTAAGGCTTTTAGGAATTAGACTATCGGGAGATTTGGGTTAGTAGCCTGAAACTGATAAACCAAATGCAAGTGTGTTATTTGAGTATTTAACCTGCCGTCTTTTTAGTCTTTTATTAAACGAACAGATAGCATTGACTTTTTTGAGGTGCCGTAACTTTTTAGATCGAAGCTGCTTTCGGTAATTGTCCAAAGAAAGGTTGATGTGGCGCCCCATTCGGTTGAAGTACAAAAGTTGCATTCTTTGCCTTTGCCTGCAAATGCTTCCGCATCACTAAACATTTTATAAATTCCACCGGGCAGAGCGGTAAACCCACTGCTGTTGTCGGCTATTATCAAAGGACTTACCCAATGTGTTTTTCCTTTTTCCATTAACTTTCCGGCAGCTCCCTGACCCCCTAAATACAATACCAGGGTTTTCCACTCTTCATTGCTGGGTATGTGCCAGCCGGCAGGACAAGCTTTTTTTGCGGTTTCCCAGTTGTAAAGATATCCATAGGTGGCTAAATTATTAATGTCGTTGTCGTAGACCAAACACCCATCTGTGGTTTTGTAAGCCAGATTTTCGGCAAACCAGGTTTGTGTGCCTATGGTTACTGTTTTATATACTTTTCCATCACGGGCATCAGTAAATGTACCTGTGACCTGTGCAGTCGAACTTATAGAAATGATCAAAAGGGCAAGGGTTAGGAATGTGTAAGTGTTTTTCATCTTTCTGAATTATTGATTTATTGTCCTGATTTTTCAGTAGCGTTTATATTTCTTCTGCTCAAAAATAGAAAAAATCCATTTCCAACCAAATTATTTAACAATAAAAAGTAAGGCGACAGGAGGTCTAATCAAATGAGTACTTTTCTATCAAAAGTTCGCGCCAGTGAGCAGGTGTTTTTCTTATATTGTAAGATCTGTTGCCTTTGGCTATGCCAATATCAAATCCTCTTACCAAAGTAACCGAAAGGATATCGTAGCTGTCAATGTCTGGTACGTCCTTTAATACAGTTATAATAGCTTCCCTGACTATGCTGTTGTTCTCCAAGTCGTTTTCCTGATCCGGAACGTCTTTCACCCATAAAGTAACACCATAGCTTTTGGTGGTGGTTTGCGTTTTGCCATAAGAGGTGGTGGTATTATAATTGACTCCTGCTGACATTACCCCATCGATCTTCGATAATTTTACATAAGTATTAAGTCCATCATCTGATTTTTGGCCCATCCAGACGAAAAAGAAGATGTTTAAGGCAAAGACCAGAATCGCCAGACCGCCGGCAATATATAATGAGTATTTCGAAACCGTTGGGATAGGATGGCTTGCCGCATCCTTTTCAGGCAAAATCCCGGAAACGGGCTCTTCAGCAGTTTGAATGGCAGAAACAGTTTCTTCGCTTAAGGCTGCGGGAGTTTCAGCTCCATTTTCATTACCAACTTCAGGCTCTGTTTGCGGCAGAATATCTTCAACGGTTTTCTTCCTGACCACAAATGTCCCCATAAAAATATCGTGGAGAGATTGCCTGTTTCCTTTGTTGAAAATATAAACGACCATAAGCCCCAGATTGAATGAAAACATGATAGAATACAAGAAAGTGTGCAAATACGACCCGGATGAAATACCTATGGCAGCAGGATCGAAAATAAAATAGGCCAGACAAAGCAGAATAGCCCGTAGAAATGATTTTTGAACACTCAGATAGTCGCCGTTCTTATCTATCACTTTTATCATCAAAGCCATTTTGCCGACAGTTTGGCCTTTCAGGAGTTTGGAATTAAAGATGCCGAAATATACCATGGTTATGGCCATTCCGAATAAATTGCCCCGGGGGCCAATGCTTACAAAAAAGCTCTCTAATGAAAAACCCAGTATAAAGCCCAGTATTCCCAAAAGGGTAATGTCTATCAGTATGGCAGCTATTCTTGACCAAAATCTGGCTATAGTAAAATTAAATTCCATGGTATAGTATTTTTGTCAAAAATAAAAAAAATACATACCCAACCCAATTATTTTATAAAAAAACCGGAATCCACACCTCGTCGTGAATTCCGGATCACCCAATAAAAAATGTTTTGTCAGACCCCTGCTAAAATCACCGGGGCATCAATCACGGGGCCGGGAGTGCCTTGTTTGCCATAGATGCTTACCA
>CAZNRQ010000637.1:0-2426 GCA_964574845.1 uncultured Bacteroidales bacterium | reverse complement strand
AGCCGGGGGTTAACGACGGTTAGTCGGAGGTTAACGACGCTTAGCCGGAGGTTAATGACCTGTAACCGGAGGTTAACGACGATATGAAGGGGGCTAATATTAGTTATACATAATCAAAAAACAACCCTTCGGTCATTTGGATTACCTTTCGCACAAAACCTGTTTCGGGAGCGATTCCGAAATTTGGTTAGGATGTCTGAACCGTAATGCCTGTTCCACAAACATTAAGACAACAACTGAACGATTTAGAACCTCTCATTTCAGAATTGGAGTCTGATTATAACCCCTGTTTCGAAAAAAAACTCTACTTTTGCCGCTTAATTTTAAAAAACTAAAAATGAAACTACGCTCACTTCTGTTGACAACACTGTGTTTGTCTATGTTTGCAGGCCGAACCAATGCCCAAACCACCATCAATAACGGAGGATTTGAAACCTACGACAGCTATGGCACAACCAGTGTGGAACCTACCAACTGGAACTCATTTATGACTGCTGATGCCACCATTTTGACTCAATTTGGAAAAAAACAAAGATTAAACCGTTCAGACGTAAAGCGCCCTGGCACTGTGGGTTCATATAGTGTGGTGATATGGTCGACCAATGAATTAGGAACAATTGCCAACGGAAATCTAACTACAGGTAAGATCAATATGGGAAGTACTTCTCCCACCAACTCGGCTAATTATAATTTTACAAAAACGAGCGATGCCAATTTCAAACATCCTTTTATTGGCCATCCCGATTCATTGGTAGTTTGGGTTAGATATAAACCTGCCAGCAATAGTACAACTGAGACGGCAAGAGTTCATGCCGTAATTCACGACAACTATGATGTACGTGATCCGGCTGATGGTGGTTCAACTACTCACCTTGTAGGTGATGCTACTTTAAACTTTACCAAAACCAACGGACTTTGGGTGCGAAAAAGCATACCTTTTGTTTATGCGGGAGCATCAACAACACCACTTTACATTTTGATATCAATGACCACCAATAGTACACCCGGCGGCGGATCGGCAGGCGACAGTCTTTATATAGACGATATGGAGGTGATCTACAACCCTACCCTTACCACCGGAACCATCAGCCCACTGGCTTATATAGTATCCTCTACTACCAGTTCGCCTATCACAGTGCCTTTTACTTTAACAGGAACAATGTATACAGGCAATGTAGTAACGGCTCAATTATCTGATGCCAGCGGCTCATTTGCCTCACCTATTGTTTTAGGATCAGTGTCGATGACCAGCTCAGGAAGCATCCCCGGAACCATCCCGGCCGGAACAGCTACCGGAAGCGGCTACCTTGTGCGCGTGGTTTCGTCCAACTTTGCTCTTACCGCTGCTGACAACGGTAGCAACATTCTGATCAGCGACGTGACCGGAGTTCAGACGCATAATAACTCTAACTGCAACATCTACTTCTCAGGAAACGACCTGATGGCCGATATGCATAACGCCACACTCAAGACCTCAGTGCTGAAAATATATTCCATAGAAGGAAAAGAAATGGGAAGTTTCAGCCTTGAGAATAACCAACTGAACAGTCACCGCATTTCGCTTCCAACAGGAGTTTATATTTACACCTTCACCGATGGCGAACAACTTTTCAGCGGAAAAGTGGTGAAACTATAAATCATACATTCCTATTGAAAAAAAGCTGCTCTTTCGGGGCAGCTTTTTTTTTAGTCTTATGATTTCAACCAGTTAACTATCTTTTCGCAATAGGGTTTGTCTTTCGAATAAGCCACATCCACCCACTCTCCCTCTTCATTGATCAAATACTTCTGAAAGTTCCATTTCACCTTGGTGTCTGCCACACCATTCATATCTTTTCGGGTAAGCCAATCATAAATTGGGTGCATGGTTTTCCCCTTCACGGATATCTTGGCGAACATGGGGAAAGTGACGTTATAGTTCAGTGAACAAAACTGTGCGATCTCCTCATTCGATTTGGGCTCCTGCCACAAAAAGTTGTTGGCCGGGAAACCCAGTATTACAAATTTATCCGGCCCAAATTCCTGATACAATTTTTCCAGGTCGGTATATTGTGGTGTGAAACCGCATTTCGATGCTGTATTTACTACCAATATCTTTTTCCCTTTGAAGTCCGATAGCTGTATCTCGCTGCCATTTATCAAAATGGCACTGTAATCAAATAATGTTCTCATAATATCAATTTTTAAGCTTTTCATAAAGGTACTACTTTTCAGCGAATAAATAAAATGATTGACAAGCTTTCTCCGGCAGATTTAATTCGATTGATAAAAAAATATCTTCTTACATTTGCCACAAACTAATTCAAATGATGAAAAGCAACTTCTTTCTGAAAACCACCATGCTAATCCTGTTCGCAATGGCCTCAGGATCTTATTCATTATCCGCTCAGAACGGATGTACCAATGGCAATTGCAAAGACGGTACA
>CAZNRQ010000636.1:0-2429 GCA_964574845.1 uncultured Bacteroidales bacterium | reverse complement strand
ACAATCAATAATAGTAGTCCTGATCCAAATTTTGCTGGGTTATTTCTTGAAAATGGCACCATTAATAATGCAGGTAGTTTAAATAATAATGCTGGATCATATTTTTTTAATCATAACGGAATTGTAAATGTTTCTTCAGGTTATTCAGTGTTGAACAATGGTGCTTTTACAAATTTTTACTTAGTTAATGTTAATGGTACTTTCAATAATAATGGTGTATACAATGAGATGTCTGTTAGTGTAATAGGTAATACAAGTAATGGTGTTTTTAATAACAATTCGGGCGCAACCTACACAATTGATGCTACATATGGCAAACAGATACAAATTGGAACCAGTTCAACAGTTACAGGTATATTTAACAATGCAGGTACTTTAACTAATAATGTTATAAACTCATATGGAATTTTGGTTAATTATGGGTCATTATCCAATACAAGTATAATTAATAACAATGGTGGAAACTGGCAATATTCTGGTGCGTCTGTTGTTTTTAATTATTTCGGTTTTTATGTAAATTCAAATTGTATAGTTCAGAACTCCGGGACTATTAATAATACTCGTGCATTTTGTGTAAGCGGAGGCGGTTCTTTCAACAATAATGTCGGTGGAATTTTTACATCAACCGGATTTGCAAATATTACTGGATCCACTATAAATGCAAATTTTAATAACTTTGGCACATACAATGAAAATTTTGAAACATTTCTGAGTACGACAGGAGCAGGTACTGGATTATTAACTAACAAATCTGCTGGGAATATTAATATTGCTTCAGATGGTCTGATGTGTTTCAGTACATCAAAAGGCACTCTCATAAATGACGTTAACGGAACAATTACCAACCTTGGTGTATATAGCGGTTATCCCGGGCTATATTTGGGTGTTTCTGGCACTCTCCTTACAAATAATGGTGCCATAATCGATCAGGGAAATATTTATAATAAAGGAACTATTGCAAACAATGCAATTTTTGATTATTACATGACAAATGGTAGTATTACAGGAACCCAGAATTTGGTTTATGGAACAGGTGGTACGTTAATTTATCATGGGACCTCCGCTCAGACGAGTAGTAATTTTGAGTTTCCTCCAACAGGTGTTCCCTGTTTGACAATTAATAATTCGAATACAACAGGTGTAACTCTAAGTAAACCTGGAATTGTCAGTAGTAAACTAATCCTAGTGGATGGTTTAATAAATTCAGATGCAACGAATATTCTCACAATAGCTGATAATGCAACTGTATCAACAAACGGAGTAAATACTGAAGCTGGTTCTTCTATTAGTTTTGTTAATGGTCCTGTTAAGAAAACCGGTACTCTGGCATTTACTTTTCCAGTTGGAGACGTATCTTCAACAAATGCTTTGATATGGGCTCCAGTAGGTATAGCTTCACATCTTACTTCCAATATTGTTGCCGAGTATTTTTATGCAAATTTTGGAAATAACCTCGGGGCTACTAATATGTGCGATCCAGCTTCTCTTGATCATGTAAGTGGAATTGAGCACTGGCTTTTAACTTCAAATAATGCATTTCCTGCTGTAACACTATATTGGAAAGATGCTGCTAGAAGTGATATTACTGCAGCTTCAGATTTAGTTGTCAGTCATTGGGGAGCATGCAGCGGATCAAATAAATGGGCTAATATGGGTGGTAATGTAGTAGATAATTCTGGTAACGGATCTGTTACGAGTACAATTCCATTGACTTCATATAGTCCGTTTACTTTCGGTACTATAAATAGAAACAATCCTTTGCCAGTTAGTCTTTTATCTTTTGAAGCGAATTGTAATAATGGAAAGGTAACTGCTAAATGGTCAACTTCGACTGAAACAAATAACGATTATTTTACCTTGGAAAGAAGCATAGATGCGAGAAACTGGAGTATTGTCGCGACAATAGATGGCGCAGGAAACAGTAATCAGATATTAAATTATGAATATACTGATGTAAACTCATTTGGAGGAGTCTCATATTATAGGTTGAAACAAACAGACTACAATGGAAAATTTGAGTTTTTTAGTCCGGTATCTGTTATTTGTTCTTCTGAAACTTCTGACCAAATGAATATTTATCCAAACCCATTTAAGGGAGAATTAGTAGTTCACTACGCTGACCTTGATGAAGGTATCGGTAGAGTTAAGGTTACAGATATGTTAGGCAATATTATTATGGATAGAGTAATTAATGTGTATGCAGGAAGCAATGATTATTTGCTAGAACTCCAAAATATAGCGATAGGTTTTTATAACGTTGAATTTACTTCTGGAAGTATTGATTATCACAAAAAGGTAATTAAGAATTGATATGAAAGCAATTAAAAGTATGAGTTATCTTAAAGGCTTTTATTGGACAAAAATCATTAAGGTATTTTTTTAATTAATATTCGGCATCACATATTTATTGATTTAACAGGCTGAAATAT
>CAZNRQ010000635.1:0-2432 GCA_964574845.1 uncultured Bacteroidales bacterium | reverse complement strand
TTCCCTTATGATTTCTCGCCTGAATCAGATTATTCTATGCAATATCTTATCGGTTTAACTAAGGTTTTTAATTATTCAATTGAAATTTTAAATATCCTTGATCCAGGTACCAGAAAATATATGAGGGATAATAAATTATCCAAGGCGAGTTTGATCGAAAGGGTTTCGACAATGGCAAACGAATTTCAAGAAAATCATGGTGTTCCTGCTACATATCTTGTTAAAAACGTACCCATAAAACGAATAAGGAAAATATCCGAAAGAGAGAAAGTATCCTTCACTTTTTTGGCCATTAATGAACCTCAGAAAATGGCTTCACGAATTATGAAGGTGGTTACTACCTCCCCAGTGCCTGCTTTAGTTGTCCAGAATGGGGTAGATTATAAGCCTTTTAAAAATATTATTTTCCCGTTAGATGATTCTATCTCGAGCAGGCAAAAGGCAGGTTGGGCTCTTAGATTCGCGAAAAAAAGTAATGCTACCATTCACATTTTTTCGGTAAACCCGGCTTCGCTAAACAGCAAGGAAAAAGAACGTAAACAGTTTAAGGTGATTGATACTGTAGAACAGTTCTTTGCCAAAAATCATGTGAGTTATGAATCTGAGATTTCGCAAGGGAATTATAACGATTTTGATAATGATATCCTTAAATATGCCGAGAAGGTTAGCGCCGATCTGTATATTATTATGATCCCCAAAAAGATCTTCAATTCGATGCGGCAACTTGACTTTAATCTGATCTTTAACCCTAAAAAAATTCCGGTATTGTGTGTCAATCAAAGGGATTTGTTTGTAGGCGGTGGTTTTAATTAATCAGTGGATATCTGATCTTTCTTAGTTTTTGCTTTACTTTTTTTTCGGACAGGATAATTACAATGTCATGGTAATTTGATTATTATTTATAGTTTTGCAAAAAATTGCAAATAAAATTTATGAAAAAATTAGCTGTTGTTGCATTCGGTGGTAATGCACTATTAAGAGGAGATCAAAAAGGAACTATCAGTGAACAGGAATTAAATGCCCGTGAGACCTGTCTTAATCTTATACCACTCGTAAAGAACGATTACAATATCGTTATTACTCACGGAAACGGACCTCAGGTCGGAAATATTTTGCTTCAAAACAATGCCGGCGCCACAGTGTACGGATTGCCTGAAATGCCTCTGGATATCTGCGGAGCTTATTCGCAAGGGTTCATTGGATATATTATTGAACAACAATTCCGTAATATTCTGGAAGAACAAAGTCTGGTGAAGGACGTGATAACCATAGTTACACAGGTTTTGGTTGATAAGGATGACCCCGCTTTTAAGAATCCTACCAAACCGGTTGGGCCATTCTATACTAAGGAAGTTGCAGATAAAACGGCTGCCGAAACGGGTTCCGTTTTTGCTGAAGACCCACGCGGCCGCGGATGGAGAAAAGTAGTGGCTTCGCCTATGCCATTGATGATAGCCAACAGAAACACCATAGAAAGCATTGCCCGTAACGGACAGATCGTTATTTCGGTGGGCGGAGGCGGCATACCCGTGTATTACAAACGTCCTAACTTCCTGGAAGGTATTGATGCCGTTATCGATAAAGATCTGGCCTCATCCTTATTGGCAATTCAGATTCATGCAGATGAGTTTTATATTCTTACTGACGTTCCCAAGGTTTGTATTAATTTTAATAAACCCGACGAGAAGCGTCTCGATGTAATTACTATAGAGGAAGCGAAACAATACCTGGCCGAAGGCCACTTTGCAGAGGGAAGTATGGCTCCCAAAGTTCGTGCAGCCATCAATTTTACTGAGAACGGAAAAGGTGAGGCCATCATTACTGAGGCATCGCAACTTTCGAATCCCAATTGCGGAACCAAAATTGTTAAACATAAATAATTTGCCATGAACATGTTAATTTGTCCCCAGTGCGGTACCACCTTCAAGGAAGGTGCGAATTTCTGTCATATTTGCGGTTACAGAGTTCCTGAAGAAACTTTGCATCCTGCTGAAGAACCTATCAAGGATCAGCCGGAGCCTGAAAAGAAAGCGGAACCCATTGAAGACACTATTAATGTGGAGACATTTACCGAGGTGAAAACGGACGAGGTGTTTGAAGCAGTGAAAAGCGGCAATATCTTTAAACGCGCTTTCAATATCATGTTCAAACCCAGGCAGGAGTGGGAAGCTGTGGCTAAGGAACAGCCCCGTATTCCTATGTTAATATTGGGCTATGCGCTTATCTTTTCGCTGATTCCCGTTTTGACCCTTATGGTCAATAACAGTTTCTTCGGGTCGTTGAATTATGGATTCCATTTTTCTTTTGCCGGAACTATCTATGGCATTTTTCATGGATTCCTGTTCATGGTAGCAGCTCTGGCTACTATCATTGTTACGGCGGTCATCATCAATGCTATGGCACCGGCTTTTAAAACCGAAAAGAATCTGGGA
>CAZNRQ010000634.1:0-2432 GCA_964574845.1 uncultured Bacteroidales bacterium | reverse complement strand
TAAATGAGCAAGTAAGCGTGAATTGACTTCGGTAAACTCTTACGGTAAATATTGCATGAATTGGCTGTTTTCGTTGATTAATTATTATTTTTATGAAAAATTTCAACCATACCATTAACTACTCCACTTATGTTCACTGAAAACGACCTGAAGGAAATCCAACGCAGAGAGATACCCCTGACCACTATAGAAAAACAGATAGCCAACTTCAAAGCGGGCTTCCCTTTCATCAATTTGGAAGCGCCTGCCACCCTGACCAACGGACTGACAAGATACAGCGAAGAACAAACCCGCGAACTGGCAGCTTTCTATCAGGAAAACCTGCCGCATATCACTACCCTGAAATTTGTTCCCGCCTCAGGAGCTGCCACGCGCATGTTCAGCCATTTGTTTACTTTTCGCAGTGAATACCACGCCACGCCTGAGCAAATTCAGCAGATGAAAGAGGAGAATGGTTTCAATTCGGTAGCTTATTTTTTCAAGAATATAACTCAATTTGCCTTTTACAGTGATCTGAAAATCGTCATGCAACAAAACGGAAAAAGTCTGGAAACCTGTCTGAAAGAACATGACTACGATACCATTCTCGATTTTTTGTTGTACGAACCCGGCCTCAACTATTCAGCTTTGCCCAAAGCCCTGATCAAGTTTCATCAATATGCTGATGATTCGCGCACAGCTATAGAAGAACATCTGGTGGAAGCCGCCAACTACAGTTTCGGCAACGACCGCTCGGCCCATATACATTTCACCCTTTCGCCTGAGCATATTCAGAAATTCAGAGACCTGCTGGCAAAAAGACAACCCTTATACGAAGAGAAATTTGACGTGACTTACCGCATCACCCATTCCATACAGAAACCTTCCACCGATACCCTGGCAGTGGATGAGAACAACGAGCCTTTCCGCAATGCCGATGGTTCCCTACTGTTTCGTCCGGGAGGGCATGGGGCACTTATCAATAACCTTAACGAGATAGAAGCCGATGTGGTTTTCATCAAGAATATCGACAATATAGTTCCCGACCGACTGAAACCCCAAACCAACCTCAGCAAAATGGCGCTGGCAGGTTGTCTGCTCAAGCTCAGGGACAGCATATACGAGTATATGAAACTATTGGAGAATGGCGATCTGGCCGAAAAGATCATCAACCAGATCATCACTTTTGCCAAAACGGAACTATCGCACAACTTCACGGATGCCTTTTATGGTTCTACCCGCGAGGAAAAGATCGTTTATTTATACAACCTACTCAACCGTCCCATTCGCGTTTGCGGCATGGTGAAGAACGAAGGCGAGCCCGGCGGGGGACCTTTCATTGTGCGCGATGCTGATGGCAGTCTCAGCCTGCAGATCATCGAATCGTCGCAGATTGACATGAACCACCCCAACCAGAAGAGCATTGCTGCCAAAGCCACGCATTTCAACCCGGTAGACCTGGTGTGCAGTGTGAAAGATCATAAGGGCATTAAATTCGACCTGACCGATTTTGTGGATCCATCAACGGGTTTCATTTCACTTAAGACCAAAGACGGCAAGCCACTGAAAGCCCAGGAACTGCCTGGACTGTGGAACGGAGCCATGGCCAAATGGAACACAGTATTTGTGGAAGTGCCCATAGTCACCTTCAACCCGGTGAAGACAGTTAATGATTTGTTGAGGGCCGAGCATTTGTAAGATTGAGGAGTTTAGGCTATAGACATTTAGACTATTAGGAAGAAGGCTGTGAGGAGGAAAGTCATTCATGGTCATTAGTAGTCATTTGTGGTCATTCATAGCTACCAGCCACAAGGCAAAAGCCACCTGCCATGTCTTTCCTCACTTCGGTCTTCGGACTCCGGTCTTCCAACCATTTAACAATAGAGCCATATAACAATTTCAACTTTCCATTTATCCATCTTTCCATTCTTCCTACTTCAGGCACTTCAATCAAAGTTTAATAATCTTCTTCACCACCTTATTATCCCTGCGGATGATCACCAGAAAATAATTGCCTGTGGCATATTCTTTCAGATCGAGAGTAAACTTATTGCTTCCGGGCTGCAGATGTTCGGTTCTTTCGAAAAGAGCCTTATACCCCTCATCGAATAATTGCAAACGGATATCATCTTCCTGTTTGGCATTCATAACTATCTCCACCATGCCATTCGTAGGATTGGGATAGACTTCTGTTGTGGTCCACTCGTCAACGGGATCCTGAGCAGCCAGTTCAGCAGTACTCAACAGCAGGGTATCTTTGGGGAGCAGTATGGGTTTGGGATTGATTTCGTTGCTATCCAAAGGAGGATTTATCGGTGGATCTATCGTATCCGCAACAACTGCTGCTTTAGGCAATTTCAGGTTCACCTCGTAGCGGCAGGTTTTTTCTATCTGCCAATGGCCGCGCGGATCGCCTCGCTGAAAATCTTCGTAGGCCAGGCGCAGGGTAGTAT
>CAZNRQ010000633.1:0-2433 GCA_964574845.1 uncultured Bacteroidales bacterium | reverse complement strand
GACATTCGGTGATCAATAAGTCCATGGGTTCTTAGTTTAGAATTTCTTCCAGTTCAACGAGCAGGAAATTACCTGTTACCATTTGGTTTACCGAAACGTGAATCTTCTTCACCACGGAATCTCTTTTGGCTATGAGGTTATTCTCCATTTTCATGGCATCTACAACAATCACTACGTCGCCTTTCTTCACGCTGTCGCCTTCGCTAACATTAATTTTGAAGATCTTTCCGGGTATGGGTGATAACAGATTGTTGGCAGCGGATGAGTGATTGGCAGATTCGTTTTCGGTGAGTTCTGAGCTTTCTATCAGCAGGTCATTGCGGCTCATGAAATATTCTTTGCCATTGATGAGCACCTTGAAAGTGCCGTCGTTCATTAGCGTAATGGCTGCAAATACCTTGCGGCCGTTGAGGGTAATATCCAATTCATCTTCCGAAACGTATTCCACTTTGGCTTTGTGGCTTTCACCGTTGATCTGTAATTCGTAGTTTCCATCTCTGGAGGTTTTGTAAAACACTTCCGTGTCGGCTTTTTCGTAATTTACGCTGACCTTCAGCAGATTTCTCCAGAATCCTATGGTGCTCCACACATTGTTGACCGGGTTGGAGTGTTCGCTGGGGGCTTCGGCTTTCTGACTTATGGAATGTAAAACAAAAGAGGTTATTGCCTCCTGAGCTGAAACTTCTTCTTTGGGATAGGAACTGCGGTTAGGACTTTGTTTCTCTTTCATTTTCGATACGGTTTTGTTTTCTGTGGTTTTTGCTTTTGCGTCTTCTACTTCCTGTTCAAAATGGGTCTTGGCGGCACCTGATTTATAATCGCGATACTGGGTCTCATGCATGGCGAATTCGAAGAGTTCTTCATCATCCTGACCAAACTCCCAGTTGTTCTCTATCATTTCCTTGCGGTACTTATCCAGTACGTCGGGATAGCCATCCTGAGGAACGCCTGTGTAGAATTCTTTACCCAGATCATTAGCCAGTTTTATGATCTCAGGAGCCAGTGGACCCGGGAGGGTACCCGATTTGCCAAGTATCATATCCCAGGTGTTGTTGTCTATCATGGAATAACGCTCTTCGCCCTTGGTTAGCTGCAGGATATTGAGCAATGCGACGTTCTTCACATACTGGCTGAAGGGAGTCACCAGTGGGGGGTACCCCAGTTTTGGCCAGATGTAGGTTACTTCGTCGAACAATTTTACGAGCAGTTCGTCTTCGTTGAGTTCGTGTTTGCCATGCGATTTCAAGGTAGAATTGATGACGCTGTGTATTCCTTTCAGGTCGGCCATAAGGCTACCCATCATTCCACCGGGCAATCCGGAACCGATGAGCAATGAAGAAATATAGCGGTTCTTAGGGTCGATGAAATAGCCGAGGAAGTCGTCAATAAAAGATTGAGTCAAGGCGCGGGCTTCCATATAGGCATTCATATTGATCTCGGGAACGATAAAACCATCGTCCTTCAGCATTTCAGCAATGGTAATGACATCGGGGTGTACCATTCCCCATGAAAGGGGTTCCATGGCCACATCCAGATAATCGGCACCGGCGCGGGCCACCTCAAGCATGGAAGCAACCGAAAAACCGGGACCCGAATGTCCGTGATACTGAACAATTACTTCAGGGTATTTGTATTTAATGGTTTTTACAAGCTTACCCAAAGTGGTAGGTCTGCCAATGCCTGCCATATCTTTCAGGCAGATTTCATCGGCACCATAGGCTATAGCTTTGTCCACTACTCCCATGTAATAGGCTACTGAATGCACCTCCGAATGGGTGATGCTCAAAGCGGCCTGAGAGATCATGCCGGCTTCTTTGGCGTATTTGATGGAGAGTTCGAGGTTGCGGTGGTCGTTGAGGCCACAGAACGAACGGGCAATGTCAACTCCCTGAGCCTTCTTAACCTTATACATCAGGCGGCGCACATCGGCGGGAACGGGAAACATACGGATACCGTTCAGGGCACGCTCGAGCATGTGGGTCTGAATGCCGGCATCGTTGAAAGGTTTGGTCCATTGACGTACCGCTGCGTTGGGGTTTTCGCCATAAAGTAGGTTCACTTGTTCGAAGGCGCCTCCGTTGGTCTCTATACGGGCAAAACATCCCATATCGACTATTACTGGAGCTATTTTATTTAACTGGTCGACGCGGGGAACATATTTCCCTGAGGATTGCCACATATCGCGGTAGACCAGACTAAATTTTATTTCTTTTTTCATTTCAGTTTTTTGTTTTTAATGACAGCTTAGCTTCTCATACCTTAAAGGTACGAAATTTTCTGCCACCATTTTTAATTAATTCACCCAGTTGGGTTTTCTTTTTTCCAGGAAAGATGCCATGCCTTCCTGACCTTCTTTCGATGCCCTGAGTTCAGCAATGAGGCGGGCAGTATAATCTATGGAATCTTCGAAAGAAAGCTTATTCACGATGTTGT
>CAZNRQ010000632.1:0-2433 GCA_964574845.1 uncultured Bacteroidales bacterium | reverse complement strand
AAACAATAATCAACCCCAATGGTTTGACATCCGGATATTATAATCTGATTTTAAGCGGAAGCGGAACCAAAACAATGCCTTCGACAGCTTTATCAGTTTATGGTGATCTCACAATTTCAGGCACAACAACAGTAACGGCAGCTTCTCAAATAAATTTGTCCGGCGAACTTACCATCGGTGAAAACTGCACTTTCAACACAGGGAATTTCAACCATTTTATAGGAAAAGCCTTCGACAATAGTGGCACATTCAATGCTTCACCCGGTTATTCGATTACTTTAAATGGTTCAACAGAACAATCCATTTATGGATCATCAACTACAAGTTTCGATAAACTAACTATTGATAACAGCAGTGGTGTAAAACTTCTGACCAATGCCAATGTTAATAATGTTCTTACTCTTACTTCAGGAAATCTGAATGTAGGTGGAACCACATTCGGTATTAACGGAACTATAATCAAAACCAACGGCTCTTTGGATGTAAACTCCCTGTCGTCCTTAAACTTTGGAGGAACCTCAGCCTTAAGTTTGCCAAACGACCTTTTCACCACCACTCCCTCACTTAACAATCTCAGGATTAACAGAACAGGAGGTGTTTCACTCAGCAATCAGAGTATAACCATCAATGGACTGATGGAACTGACTTCCGGAACATTAAATTTAGGGACAAATACATTAACCATTGCAGGAGCTTCTCCTGTTAGAACTTCTGGTAATATTGATGCGGGCAATACTAACTCTGCTATAATTTTTACTAACTCTGCTGCCCTTACTCTTCCCGCATCAATTTTTACCGGAGCTGTTTCCAATCTTACCGTAAACGGTCCGGGAGGCGTAACCTCTTCCGGCGATCTGACCCTAAATGGCATTCTTTCTTTGCAAAGTCAAAATCCATCTGCCACAAAAGGCAGTTTGGATATGTGGGACGGTTCTGCTGTAAAAACACTCACAATGGGCGCTGATGCCACAACAGTTGGGGTTGGGGATGTTACTGGTATCGTTCGCAGAACTACTATCAATCCATTGGTAACATACTCATTCGGCAATCAGTTTATGACAGCTTATTTCCCAGATGATGGAACTCTTCCCACCGAAATTAGTGCAAAAATCAGAATAGGCACAGCTCCATTGTGGAGAAGCGGAGCCATTAACCGTGAGATTGAAATAATTCAAACAGGTGGAAGTAATACGAAGGCCGTTTTTTCCTACCATTATCTCGATTCCGAGTTGAATAATAATGATGAGGAACATCTGGTTTTTTGGGTTGGCCTTACACCGGTTAATTATGAATACGGCAGATCTGCCTATAATTCAGTGGATAATTGGGTTTCACTTTCAAATGTAAACGTAGCTTTCTTTTCATCTAGCTGGGATGGCTCCAAAGACATCACCCTCGATGAGTACAGCAGCACATCAACTTTAACCTGGAATGGTTCATTATCCGATTCGTGGACCAGTGTAGAAAACTGGACTCCAAATGCGGGGCCTTCACCAAGTAAAAACATTATCATTCCCGATGCTTCCACAACTTTCTTTTCACCAACTTTGCCCAGTACAACCGAAATAAAATCATTAACGATTGATGCTGCCGGCATTCTGAATGCATGTACAAATGCGCAATTAACAATTAATGGGACCACCGCTTTGATAAATACAGGTGGTACATTCAATCCCAATACAAGCAATGTAATCTTTACAAATGCTGCTGCTACTATATCAGGCTCTACAAATTTCTATAACGTTACTATTAATACCGGCAGCGATTTGCGAATGACAGAAGACTGTAACATGGGGATAGCTGGCACTGTTACCAATAATGGCACGTGGCACGCAGTTATAGATGGAGCCTCTACCACAGTAGAATACAATGGAGGGAATCAGAATATTGTTATTCCTAATCAGGCTACCAATCGATATTACAATCTGACACTCAGTGGAAGCGGCATAAAGACTTTGCCTGCAGGACTTACGATTTACGGAACCCTCACCATGGAAGGCACAGCAAGTATGGGAGGAATAGCGCCCGCTTATTCTTCGAATGCTGCTATAACTTACAGTGGCAATTCAATTCAGACTACCGGAATCGAACTGCCGTCATCATTTACCGGAAGCGGGGGACTGATTATCGATAATTCATATGGAGTAATATTGGGTAGCTCTACAAACATCGCGGCAGATCTTACTCTTAAGAGCAGCAAGCTGACCATCAATCCGGGTATTAATCTAACAGTAGGAGGTACTTCACATTTATCAGGCACGCAATGTCTGGTGATTAAAAGCAATGCAACTTCAATGGGCTCATTTATCGACAATGGCATATTAGGTTCCGGGACAGCTAAAGTGGAAAGATGGGTAAGCACCAATAGCGATAACCGATGGGAATATATTTCTTCACCCATAGCGTCAGCATCTTCATCCATTTTCACGACCG
>CAZNRQ010000631.1:0-2441 GCA_964574845.1 uncultured Bacteroidales bacterium | reverse complement strand
AAATAAGGGAGATCAGGATCAGTTTTTTCATGGCCTATTATTTAAGTTCTTGTTCTGTTTGACTGATAATGGCAACGGCATCATTATAGATGGACTCCATGGTGACATTGGCTTCGGCGGGAGCAAAGCGGGCAAACTCGCAGTTGTTTAGTATCTCAATGAATTTGTTGCGTATGTTTTCCGAAACATTCTTTTCGGCCAGGGTAGTTTGAGCCGAATCCAGCGAAAGGTTGGCCAGCGGAATGGAGAACTTATCGCTGATGTAGCCCCACAAAGCCCTGGAAAGTTCTATATAGAAATTCTTCTTGTCGGCAGCTTTCATAAAGGTGTTGGCTTGCTTCAGTCGTTTCAGGGCTATCTTGGTTGCCTTTTTATGTTTCAGCAGGGTAACATTGCTGCGGAGTTTGATACGGCGGCGCATCATAACAATAAAGACTATGAAAAGCACCACAGGCAACAGCATCAGTATGTAATACCATATAGAAGCAAAGAAGAAGCGTCCTATGGGGTATACCTCAAAAACCTTATTATCTATAAACTTGATATCGCTGTTGATGTATTTGATGTCTTCCTTGTTGCTGCCTCCGGTCACACTGGCGGCTGAGCCGTCGCCCTTGTTCACCTTGATGTCTATATCTCCCGAGCTAAGGGTTACGTAGGACCTCTTGTTCTTGTCGTAATAGCTTAGGGTGACGGGCTTCAGTTTGAAATTGCCCTGGGTGCGTGGAATAATAACATAATTGAAAGTTTTGCTTCCCGAGACTTCGCCCGTGGCCGTAGAAATATTTTCGGATATCTGAGGGTCGTACACCTCGAAATCGGGAGGAAACTCAATATTCATTTTATCCAGCAGGCTGAGGTTGCCTTTGCCACTGAGAGTAAAAGTAAGATTGATGGCTTCGCCGGCCTTCACTTCGTGCTTATCGACCTTGGTTTCCATATTGAGCGAACCCACAAATCCGCTGAAATCGTCGGGTTTGTTGGTGGCGGGTAATTCAGAGACCGTTATATTTATAGGATTGGATTTGAGGTTTTTTAGTACTTCCTGAATGCCATAGGTGTCCATACCCCCAAAAAATCCAAAGGGATCGTTCATCTGACTTTTCACTTTTACCTGAGCAACTACTTCCACATCCATAGGGTCGATAGTGAGTTTCCCGGTCTTTTGAGGGAAGATGGCTATTTTCCTGAATTCGCCCACATTGTATTTTAAACCGTTATAGGTTTCGACGTACTGTTTTATTTTGTCATCGGGTTTGCCTATTTCGGTCGACCAGAATCCGGCGAAGGAGGGAAGTTTTTTAGGTGATACCGAAGAGATAGGGACCCTGAAATAAACCTTATAAACCACCGTGATCTGTTCGCCCTGAACGGCAGAGGTTTTATCAGTGGAGGCTTTAATGAAAAGATCGGTAGAGGAAGTACTGTTCTGAGTGGTCTGCTGGTTTTGATTTTGTTTGGGGGTGCCGGTGTTCGAAACATCAATAGTGATGGAGTTGGATGCTATCCATTGTCCTTTCACCTTTGCCTTGGCGGGATCTATGGTAAACTTGCCTTCTTTGGTAGGAGCTATAGAATATATCCAACTGACGGAAGTTTCTGTAACGGCTTTTCCATTATTGATTATGATATTGCTGCTGGATGACTGAAAAGGGCCGCTTGCCGAAAATCCATTGAAAGAAGGTCCCTGAAATGATTCGGCTTGTCCGCCTGTCATGGTATAGGTCACCTGCACGGTATTGTTCAGACCTATACTGGTAGCGCTGGCGGAGGCCGTCAGCTTTTGAGAGAACGAAAAAAACGGATGCACCGCCAAGAGCGCGGTAAGAAAAAACAATGCAAGATGTTTGGTAGCTTTCATTTTATTATTCCCTTTTATGTTACCAGTCCTTTTCAATGGTATATTTTCCCGGTTTCTGATCTTCTTTCTTTTGTTTTTCGAGCAGATTCTTTTCTTTGTTCTGCAAGGCATTCAGCATGCGTTCGGCATCCTGTTTCGATATCTGGTTCTGTTTGTCCTGTTTGTTCTTGTCGTCCTTTTTCTGATCCTGTTTTTGTTCCTGCTTCTGTTGCTCCTGTTTCTGCTGGTCTTTATTGTTTTGCTGCTGTTGTTGTTGCTGTTGTTGAATGATCTTCTTTTTTGCGTATTCCAGGTTGTATTTGGTGTCGATATCGTTGGGCTTTTGCTTCAGGGCATTCTTATAGGCATCTATGCTCTCCTGATATTTTTTCTGCTGCAGCAGGCTGTTGCCCATATTGTGATAGGCTTTGGCAGCCATGTCTTTCGAGATATTGGCTTCGGTCAGCCCCTGAAAGATTTTAGTAGCCTCATCGTATTTTTGTTGCTTATACATGGCATCGCCCAGGTTGAACTGTGCCTTGGTGTAATCGGCCTGGTTTTCCAACGATTTGCGGTAGCTGATCTCGGCCGCCTTGTAATC
>CAZNRQ010000630.1:0-2445 GCA_964574845.1 uncultured Bacteroidales bacterium | reverse complement strand
AGCTCGTCGGGCTCATAACCCGAAGGTCCTAGGTTCGAGTCCTAGCCCCGCTACCAAGACTAAGCGATACATAAAGTGTCGCTTTTTTTTATGGAATCATTTTTTACTTACATCCTATATTCTGAAAAGCATCAGAAAATTTATATCGGACAAACTTCCGATATTACAAATCGTCTTGAATATCATAACCAAATAGGAGAGAGCACCTACACCTCAAAATACCGACCCTGGGCCCTGATCTATCTTGAAACTTTTGCTACCCGTGCAGAAGCCATGAAACGTGAAAAACAACTTAAAACAGCGCAAGGGAGGGTCTTTGCCTGGCAAAAGGTTAAAGAATATATTGAATCCGGTAAAGGAGTTTGATCAATGCGGGGTGGAGTCCGCCAGCCGGCGGATAGCTCGTCGGGCTCATAACTCCGCCCACCGGCGGATCCTAGGTTCTCGCCAATTGGCGGACTTAAAATCCGACCACTGGCGGAAAGCCCCGCTACCAAGACTAAGCGATACATAAAGTGTCGCTTTTTTTTATGGCATCATTTTTTACTTACATCCTATATTCTGAAAAGCATCAGAAAATTTATATCGGACAAACTTCCGATATTACAAATCGTCTTGAATATCATAACCAAATAGGAGAGAGCACCTACACCTCAAAATACCGACCCTGGGCCCTGATCTATCTTGAAACTTTTGCTACCCGTGCAGAAGCCATGAAACGTGAAAAACAACTTAAAACAGCGCAAGGGAGGGTCTTTGCCTGGCAAAAGGTTAAAGAATATATTGAATCCGGTAAAGGAGTTTGATCAATGCGGGGTGGAGTCCGCCAGCCGGCGGATAGCTCGGCGGGCTCATAACTCCGCTCACCGGCGGATCCTGGGTTCTCGCCAATTGGCGGACTTAAAATCCGATCACTGGCGGAAAGCCCCGCTACCAAGAAAAAAAGCATTGAGAGATCAATGCTTTTTTTCTTTTTAACAAATTCCTCTTTCGTTTCAATTGTTAAGATATTTATTATTTAAGTCAGGAATTTCGTGCCTTTTCCATCCTTTAGGATCGAGGCAAAGAAAAGGCGGGGAATTAATATTGTCTATTTGAAAATTCTTTCTACTACAAAAAAGCCTTAGATTATTCCTTTTGCCCCGTCCCTGAAGGGAGTAAGTATTTATCCTGCTTTTTTGTGGTTTTTGTTTCCGGGAAGTAAAAGCCGGGAATTAATTTTGATAACCTCAAAGTAATTAGTTTGTCAGATCTCCCTTTAGGGGCGGGGCAAAAATCTGACAAACGAATTGCATCCATACCCCATCATAAAAAATCATCCGCGCAAATCATAATCCTCATAATTAATCCGCGTCTCCTCTTCCTTCTTCGGACTCCGGACCCTGAGCATTGTCGAAGGGCGGTCTTCCAACCATCCTCCTGTCACTCCCTCAACCAAACCCCCTTATTCAAATGCTCCTTGCTTTCTACCTGCTCCAGCAGAAAAGCCGCCACATTGGCTCGTGAAATACTCGAATTGCCTTTTATTTTGATGCTTTCGCTGCCGTGTTTCAGATTGCCCGTTAAAGGTCCGTCGGTTAATCCTCCCGGGCGAACTATGGTATACTGCAGCTGACTGCGGGTGATACGGGTTTCGTTCACATTATGATCGGCCATAGGAACACGCAGCATAAGATCCACCACCAGGAAACGAACGGGCTGTGGCATATAATAGCGGCTCTCGCCCACACCCAGACTCGACAGATAGATGAGGCGCTTCACCTGTTCTGCTTCCATGACGCATATGATATTCTCTATGCCCTCCATGATGCCATGGCTGTGTTTGGTAAGCGAAGCTCCGCCCAAAGTAGAAATACAGGCATCTGCTCCGCGTATGACTGTGGCCAGTTTGTCTTTTTCGTTGAGCTGACCTTCCACTATGGTTAGTTTGGGATGAACCGACTTTACCGATGCTGCATTGCGTACATAAGCCGTGACTTCATATCCTGCCGACAGGGCGGCTTCCGTTAACAGGGTACCAGTTTTACCACTGGCCCCAAATAATACTACCTTCATATAGTTTTCTTGTAAAGGTAGTCATTTTATGTCAAATGAATCACCTTTCCTGCATCCCTAAACGATGCTTTTTTTAAGTCAGGTATTTTTTTCTTTATTCAGAAGATCGACTATTGCCTTTTCGTTTTGAGGCAAATAATTTGTGACAATATCCCATATAATGTCGTAATCAACCCCAAAATATTCATGTGTCACGCGGTTTCTTAAACGATACATTTCTTCCCATGGAACTTCAGTGTATCGTTTCTTGATTTCTTCGGGAAGATTTTTTGAAGCTTCTCCAATAATTTCAAGATTTCTTATCACTGCATCCACAGTTTTATAATCCTGTTTAAATCTCTTGAAATCATAACCGGAAATATATTCCTGCATCCTTTTTATAGATAATAA
>CAZNRQ010000629.1:0-2449 GCA_964574845.1 uncultured Bacteroidales bacterium | reverse complement strand
CAATTGCGCCAGTGATACATGCGGCCTGTGGAACCTATTCGTTTGGGTATGCCTGCTTTTCGGGCAAGCACGGCTATCTGCTTTACTGCAAATGCATGAATAATATAGTCCGCATTTAGTTTTTGGAAGCTCTGTATTTGTTCCTGCTCAGACCCTTTTTTAATTTCTTCCCAGTCTACAAACTCATCCACGCTTTGGCTCATTTCTATAATGTCACGGGTATAGGGTTTGCCTAAAAACATAATATAAGCTCCCGGTATGGCCTTTTTGATGGCTCCGGCCATGGGCAATGCCAAAATCACATCACCGATGTTGTCGGTACGGCTGATGATGATGCGCGGATTTCGTTTATGGCTCCTCATTTGCCTGGTATAGTTGCCGGAGCGTGGCATATTTATAATAAACTGCGTAAGCAGAGATTCGTGCAATCATGAAACCTGCTGACCCATCGAGAAACCCAAGCCTGAAAAGATACATCCTGATAAACTTGAAAACCGGTGAAAATATTTGTTTCAGCAGGTAAGGTTTTTTATTCCTCTTAAAAAGATCGCGGGCCACCAGTGCCGAAAAATGTTTCGCCTGTTTCCAGTGTCCCTCAATGGTATAATAGCTGTAATGATGGCAATCGCCTTTGAAAACGGGGATAATGGATTCTTCGCCCACATTGAGTCTTTCGTGGATGAGCCCTTCCCAATGATTTTGGCGGCGGTCGAAAAAGCGGACCTTCACATCGGGATACCAGCCGCTGTGGTGTATCCATTTTCCGCAATAATTGGTCATGCGGCAAATGCGGTTGATGGGCCTATAGGGAGAGCGCTTAGCCTCCAGTATGCTTTTTTGTAATTCATCAGATAAGGCTTCGTCGGCATCCAACGAGAATATCCAATCGTGTGCGGCAAGCGAATTGGCATAATTCTTTTGTTCGCTATAGCCTTCCCATTTGTTCTGAAAGAAGCGAACTCCCTTGCTTCTGCAAATTTCTTCGGTACGATCGGTGGAAAAAGAATCCATAACTACAATGTCGTCGGCAACGTCGAGAACAGAATCTATACAGCGGCCTATATTCTTTTCTTCGTTGAAGGTGATGATGACAACCGAAAGTTTATTATCCATTGGGCAAAAACAATAAACGAAACTGCGAAAACAATAAACAAATATAAGAAGAAATCATAAACGGCTTAATACAAAAAATTATTATAGGGGTAGATCTTTGCGTGCATGGTCTTTACTTCGTCGTAGATGAGTTTTTTGAACTCGACCAAATGTATCTTTTGGGTGGCCGAAACAAAAATGGTGGCATGATGATCCTGACTCATCCAGGTTTTTTGCAATTGCTCCAGCGAAATGTTCTCTTTGGTGGAGGGGGTCAGATCGATCTCGTCCTTTTTTACAAAAGTATACTTGTCAATTTTGTTGAACACCATTATCATGGGTTTGTCGTTGGCTTTGATCTCGGCCAGGGTTTGGTTCACCACCTGCATCTGTTCCTCAAAATCGGGATGCGATATATCTACTACATGAATCAAAACATCGGCTTCCATCACCTCGTCGAGGGTCGATTTGAAAGATTCTATGAGGGCATGGGGCAATTTGCGGATAAATCCTACCGTATCGGAAAGCAGGAAAGGCAGATTTTCTATCACCACCTTACGCACTGTGGTGTCGAGTGTAGCAAACAATTTGTCTTCGGCAAACACCTCCGATTTGCTCAGCAGGTTCATTATGGTCGATTTGCCTGCATTGGTGTAGCCTACCAGCGCCACACGAATCATACCTACGCGGCTTTTGCGCTGGGTGAGCTTTTGCTTGTCAATCTGTTTCAGTTTTTCTTTCAGCAGCGTGATGCGGTCTTTGATCACACGGCGGTCGGTCTCGATTTCCTTTTCTCCCGGACCTTTGAGGCCTATACCTCCCTGTTGTTTCTCCAGGTGGGTCCACATTCCCGTAAGGCGGGGCAAAAGGTATTGATATTGCGCCAACTCCACCTGGGTGCGGGCATAGGAAGTGCTGGCCCGGAAGGCAAAAATGTCGAGTATGAGATTGTTGCGGTCGATGATGCGGCAATTCAGAGCCTTCTCAATATTTCGTATCTGCGAAGGGCTGAGTTCGTCGTCGAATACCACGAGGTTGATTTCGTTTTCGATGATGTAGAGGCGTATTTCTTCCAGTTTCCCTTTGCCAATGAAGGTTCGGGAATCGGGCATGAACATTTTCTGCAAAAAATGTTTCACAGGAATGCCTCCGGCGGTCTTGAGCAGAAAAGCCAGTTCGTCGAGATAGGCAGTAGCTTTTTCCTTGTTCTGATCCTGTGTGATGAGGCCCACCAAAATGGCGCGTTCCTGAGTAAGGGTAGTTTCGTTCAAAAAGTTTAGGTTATAGGAAGGTTTTCAATAAATCTGAAATCTAAAATTATAAATCAAAAATCCTAAATTTTATTGGTGGACCCGAG
>CAZNRQ010000628.1:0-2450 GCA_964574845.1 uncultured Bacteroidales bacterium | reverse complement strand
GCCAACACTGTATCGCAACAAAAACGCAAGGATTATTATTTTTCTATCACCATAATCGGAATATTGTTTTTTCTGTTTGGTTTTGTTACCTGGCTCAACGGGGCGCTGATCCCCTTCCTGAAATCAGCTTGCGAACTTTCGGATATTACAGCCTACCTGGTGACCTTTGCTTTTTATATTTCCTATTTTGTGATGGCTATTCCTTCTTCTAAGATATTGGAGCGCATCGGCTTTCGCAATGGAATGACGGTAGGTTTGGGAGTTATGGCCCTCGGAGCTTTGCTTTTTATTCCTGCCGCCTACGAGCGTTCCTATCTGTTGTTCCTGACAGGATTGTTTGTTCTGGGAACAGGATTGGCCCTGCTGCAAACGGCAGTAAACCCATACGTGACCATTATCGGGCCCATAGAGAGTGCTGCCAAACGCATCAGTATTATGGGTATCTGTAATAAGGTGGCGGGCGTGTTGGCACCTATACTGCTTGCCTCTATTTTATTGAAAGACGCAGAATCTATAAAGACCAAACTTGCCGATCTCACCGATTTGGCTCAAAGAGCGACCCTTTTAGACGAATTGGCACAAAGGCTGATCATGCCTTATTTATTTATGGCGGGTTTTTTGGCGGTTTTGGCTGTCATGATTCGCTTTGCACATCTTCCGGAGATCAATCCTGAAAAAGATGAGGTTACGGGTCAAGCGGCCGAAACAGATAAGGGTATATTTCAATTCCCGCATCTGCTACTGGGTGTGGTTGCCTTGTTCTTCTACGTAGGTGTTGAGGTTATTGCCGGTGATACTATCATTCGCTATGGCGATTCTTTGGGCATTGCCATGAGTTCGGCCAAATATTTTACTTCGCTTATGCTCATCTTTATGGTGATAGGATATTTTTTCGGTGTGGCACTTATACCTAAAGTTATTTCACAAAAGAATGCTCTTGCCGTTTGTGCTGTATTGGGTATAGTACTTACCCTGGCAGCAGTATTTGTTCCGGCTGCCGCAGCCATCCACATGCCGTTTATCGATCTGACAACTTTTCAATACGTTAGTTTACAGATTCCTTATACGGTATTGTTCATTGCCATGCTGGGATTGGCCAATTCGTTGGTATGGCCCGCTATATGGCCACTGGCGTTGAACGGAGTAGGGAAATATACCAAAATGGGTTCAGCTTTGCTTATTATGGCCATTGCCGGGGGGGCTTTACTTCCATTGGCTTATGGTTGGCTGACACAACTATTGCACAGTACTCAGCAGGCTTATTGGATAGCCATTCCCTGTTACCTGATTATTCTATACTATGCTATTATCGGTCATAAAGTGAAGTCAGTATAGCCTTTTATTTTTAAGAAATAGTTTATGAGCCTCATCGTTTTTATAGCTTTGTTTTTTCCTGTGTTGCTGGGCGGAATGTCCGTGTTTCTGTTCAAGACGGGTGAAAAATCTCTGAAGCTGATTTTGGCATTTGGAGGAGCTTTTCTGTTCTAGCTGATCTTTATTGAACTCATACCCGAAATATTCTCTACCGAATCACCACAGATAGGATTGTACGTTTTACTGGGTTTCTTTATACAGTTGTTGCTCGATTTTCTGACCAAAGGAGTGGAACACGGGCATCACAGTCATCACGAGAAGCTGGACCAACCTTGCGGTAAAAAGCATGAACCGGTGGGTTTTCTGGGCATCATGATAGGCATCTGCATACACTCTTTTCTGGAGGGTATGCCTCTCTCGAGCAGCTTTCACAGCCAGGAGCTGCAAAGCACCCTGCTCACAGGTATCATCATCCATAATATTCCCATATCCATTGTGCTGGTGAGTTTGTTTCTGCACACCGGACTGCGCAAGAGCACTGCCATTATTCTTCTGACGGTATTTGCCTTGTCTTCACCACTGGGGACGCTGACCAGTTATTTTCTGGGTGCCGGTTTTGTGGAAAACATGGGTCATTTCTTCAATATTATTCTGGCCGTGGTGGTGGGTATTTTCCTTCATATCTCTACTACCATTTTGTTCGAATCGGACGAAAATCATGGTTTCAACCTGAAAAAGTTTGCTGTGATAGTGCTGGGTTTCGGGGCCACAATTATTTTGTCGTTTCTGATTCACTAATCGTTTAATTTGTTAATTTTGTATTCAAATACCTAAATTAATTAATAATCTTAATACAAAACAGTTATGTGTACTTTAGTTGGAAAAAAGGCACCGGTTTTTAAAGCCGATGCAGTAGTTAACGGTTCGGAGTTTGTTGAAAATTTCTCTCTCGAACAATTTATTGGAAAAAAACATGTGGTTTTCTTCTTTTACCCTCTCGATTTCACTTTTGTTTGTCCTACAGAGATACTGGCTTTCCAGGAAAAACTGGCCGAATTTGAAAAACGCAATACTGCCGTGGTAGGTTGCTCTATAGATTCTAAATTTTCGCATTGGGCATGGTTGCAGACCCCCAA
>CAZNRQ010000627.1:0-2451 GCA_964574845.1 uncultured Bacteroidales bacterium | reverse complement strand
TCAAATATTAACCAAAGATTTTGATGATCAAGTTACTGAACCACTAAAAGGGCTTAGTAGCAACATAGAAATGGGGCAATATTTTGTAGTTCCAGTAAAGGAAATTGCTGCTATGATTAGCGCTGAAAACAAAAGCCCAGATTTTATACAGATCTGTAATGCACTTAGAAAAACCAAAAATTCCCAAGGAGAAGAAAAAATGTTCCCAGTAGTCATTCTTGTTCCAGTTACAAAAGTGTTTGATGCAAAAAGTCAACATTTGATTCATGAGGTAGACCAAAGTAATGATTCGGTTTATATTGAAGCTTATCCATGCCCACCAGATCCACACTGCCCTACCGGTTCTGAACTATCTGGAACTGTTATTAACACAAGTATTAAACTAAATGCTTTTAATTCCTTATTTTAAGGAATTATGTGGTATAACCTAATTAATATTGGATTCCTGATAGTCATTTGGTTTTATATTTTTATTAGTTTTTCGACACAAATCCAAAAAAGACTTTATTGGATTTTGTTTTTTGCTACTTATAGTGTTATTGAAATTATTAGTATTCCTATATCGCTTTTTGGAGTGAATAATTTATGGCTTTATAATATCAGGAATCCAATTCAATTTATTTTTTTAACAGGTTATTTTATTCAAGTTTTCACAGTTAAAAAAGTCAAAATCATTATATATGTCCTTGTAATTAGTTTGTGTTTATTATTAACTATTTCAAGGCCTTTTAAAGAATTTGGTTCAATAGATGAACTAATATATGGACCACTTATTATTATTGGTTCTTTAATCTATTTTTCGTCAGTTTTAAACAACGACAATTTCATTGAGTTAAATGGAACTGAATTTTGGTTTTGTAGTTCCTTGTTCATATATTTTGGAACTAATTTGTGTATTAATGGAAGTATGGCTTATTTACTAAAATATCAGAAACCAGTTGCAATGAAATTGTTTTATGGATTTGTCCTTAACAGCTATCTATTTTATGTAATTATATTATATGCGCTTTTATTTGAACTAAAATCGATTAGGAGGAGAAATAATGGGTAACACTTTTTTTTATACAATATTAGTTGCAACATTTCTATTTTTCTTTCTAACTTTTTATATAATTTATTTTGCAATTGTGCACAATAAAAAAAAGCTTTATTTTAAACAGGAGCTACTAAGATCCCAACTCGAAATTCAAGAACAAACCTTTAATAATATTAGCCTGGAAATTCATGACAATGTTGGGCAGATCCTAAGCCTTGCAAAAGTTCAATTGAATATTATTGAACAAAATGAAAATGCTGATAAACAACTTTTGCAAGATGTACGAGAAAATATCAGCAGAGCAATGACAGATCTTCGCGATATTGCAAAAGGGCTCAATGGTGAAAGGATTATGAATCTTGGATTGGTTCAAGCATTAGAACAAGAAACACAGCGTATAAATCGTGCTGGTTTTTTAAATATTCAGTTCTCAGTACAAGGGGCTGAATATACAATAGATCAACAAAAACAGTTAATCTTGTTCCGAATTATTCAAGAGTGTTTTCAAAATATTATCAAACACGCTTGTGCCAGTATTGTACATGTGTCTTTAAATTATGATGAAAAAGAACTACAGATTTTAATTAAGGACAATGGGAAAGGGTTTGATTTTCAAAATGCTATGAACGGCCATCAAGGATTGGGTTTGTCGAATATTTTTAAAAGAACCGAATTAATCGGAGGCAATGCTGAAATTCAAAGTATAATCCATGAGGGAACAACTACTAAAATAAGTGTAACACATGTCTGATACGAAATACATTGCAATTGTAGATGACCATACCCTTTTTAGAAATGGGCTTGCTTCACTAATTAACGTATTCCCTAATTATGAAGTGATTCTTGATGCTTCGAATGGAAGAGATTTTATAGTCCAGCTAAACCCGAAAAAGTTACCTGATATTGTTTTAATGGATATTAGTATGCCTGAAATGGATGGCTTTGCCACCACTGAGTGGCTGAAGCAGAACCATCCTCAAATAAAAGTGTTAGCCCTAAGTACAATGGACTCAGATACATCAATAATCAAAATGATTAAATGTGGCGCAAAAGGTTATATTTTAAAAGATGCAGATCTTAGTGAATTAAAACTTGCATTTGTAGAGCTGAATCGTGTTGGTTTTTTTTATAATGAGATAATTTCTAGAAAAGTTATTCAGTCAATTAATCAACTTGTAGATGACAAAAGTGAGCTCAATGCATTTATGAGGCTTAACGAAAATGAACTTACTTTTTTGAAACTTGCATGCTCCGAAAAAACATATCAAGAAATTGCAGCCGAAATGTTCAAAAGTGAAAAAACAATTGATGGTTATCGTGCTGAACTTTTCAAAAAACTAAGTGTAACAAGCCGGGTCGGCTTAGTGATGTATGCAATAAAATCTAATCTGATTGATTCAACTGAATACCAGATA
>CAZNRQ010000626.1:0-2453 GCA_964574845.1 uncultured Bacteroidales bacterium | reverse complement strand
GCCTGATATGGATATTGACTTCGACGAAGACGGCCGCGAAAAGGTAATAAAATGGGTTGTTGAAAAATACGGCACCAATCGGGTGGCTCAGATAGTTACTTTCGGCACCATGGCTATGAAAATGGCGATACGCGATGTGGCAAGGGTAGAAAACCTGCCATTGGCCGATGCAGACAGGCTTTCAAAACTGGTTCCCGTCAGGGCCAAAAATCTGGCCGATGCCATTTCCACGGTTCCTGAGTTGAAAGAAGCCAAGAATTCCAAAAACCCGCTGGTGGCCCGTACACTGAAATATGCGGAAGAACTGGAAGGCTCTGTCAGACATACCGGTTTGCATGCCTGCGGCATAATCATTGGTAAGGACGACCTCATCGACTATATCCCCTTGTGTACTTCCAAGGAAACCGATTTACTGGTCACCCAATACGAAGGCTCACATGTGGAATCGGTGGGACTGCTGAAAATGGACTTCCTGGGTTTGAAAACCCTTTCTATATTAAAAGACGCCGTTGAAAACATCAAATATTCGAAAGGCTTTGAGATCGACCTTGACACAATACCCATGGACGATGTGGAAGCCTATGAAGTTTTTAGTAAGGGCAATACCACCGGCATTTTCCAGTTTGAGTCGGAAGGAATGAAAAAGCACCTGAAGGAACTGAAACCTAACCGCTTTGAGGACCTCATAGCTATGAATGCCCTTTATCGTCCGGGACCTATGGAATACATCCCGAATTTCATCCGCCGTAAACACGGCAAAGAAAAGATAGTTTTCGACCATCCCGGCATGGAGGAAATCCTGAAAGATACTTACGGTATTACCGTTTACCAGGAACAGGTCATGCAGCTTTCGATGATTCTTGCTGGTTTCACCCGCGGCCAGGCAGACTCGCTGCGAAAGGCTATTGGTAAGAAGATTCCTGAAATGATGGCCCGTTCGAAAGTAGAATTTATTTCAGGCTGCATCAATAATAATATTACCGAAGTGTTGGCTAAAAAGGTTTGGAGCGACTGGGAAGCTTTCGCATCCTATGCTTTTAATAAATCACATTCGGCCTGTTATGCCATTATTGCTTATCGCAGTGCCTATCTGAAGGCACATTATCAGAATGAATTTATGGCGGCGGTATTAAGCCGCAATGTTTCGAACATTGATGAGATCACTTTCCTGATTGATGAGTGCAAAAAGCTCAACGTAAATGTACTGGGCCCAGATGTAAACGAAAGCGAACTTAGGTTTGTGGTGAATAGCAAGGGCGATATACGTTTTGGATTGGCCGCTGTGAAAGGACTGGGTAATGCTGCCGTCGATTCTATCTTGCTCGAACGACAAAAGGACGGCAACTATAAAAATATTTTTGATTTCCTGAACCGTGTAAATCTTCGCACTGTAAATAAAAAAAGCATAGAAGCCCTTGCTATGGCAGGTGCTTTCGAGAGTTTCGGCATCCACCGTGCACAGTTCTTCTATAAACTTCCCAACGAAGAGATCACCTTCCTTGAAAAACTTCTGCGCCATATCTCCTTGGTGCAAAGTAAGCAAAATGCTATGCAGCAATCGCTTTTCGGCGAAAGTGCCGATATGGAAATAGCTGATCCCGAGCTTCCGGTTTGCGAACCCTGGAGCAAAATGGAACAACTAAATCATGAGAAAAACGTGATAGGCTTCTACATGTCGGGGCATCCGTTGGACGATTACAGAACAGGATTGCGCTGTTTCGCTAATTTTACTCTGGATATGGTGGAAAAGCTTTCGGAATTTGCCGGACGGGAAGTCAGGTTCGGGGGCATGATAACCTCAGCCGGGCATAAGATCAACAAAAACAACAAGCCTTTCGGATATTTTGAAATAGAAGATTTTGTCGGTTCGTTGCGTATGAATCTCTGGGCCGAGAATTACGACAAATTCAAGCACCTGCTGGAGATAGGCAAGTGCATTTTCATCACCGGCAAAGTCGACACCCGCTTCTGGGACAGAGATAAGGAAAACGATCCCAATGCGGTGAAAGAATATGAGGTGAAGATTCACCTGATAGAACCCATGTATGATCTGTTGGAAAAACGCACCAAGTCGGTGACACTAATGTTAACTCTGGATGCTCTGAATAAAGACAGTGTTGCTAACTTTAAGCGCATTTTCAAAGAAAATCCCGGCGAGGTGGACCTGAAATTTAAGGTAAAGGACGATGCGGAAGAATATTTTGTGGACATGGCCTCGCGCCGCCATAAGGTCAGTGCCGACGGCTTTTTGCGCGAAATAGAGAAAATTGAGAATATAAAGTTCAAACTGAATTAGTTTTACCTAATTTTGTATTAATAATCATCAAACAACATTTTTTATGGCATTAGAAATTACCGACAGCAATTACGAAGAATTAGTGGTTAACTCAGGCAAAGTAGCTCTGCTCGATTTTTGGGCAGAATGGTGCGGACCTTGCCGTATGCTTACACCC
>CAZNRQ010000625.1:1692-2458 GCA_964574845.1 uncultured Bacteroidales bacterium | reverse complement strand
TTCTTCAAAGCACATAATAATTTCATTTTTTAATTCCAATTCATTGCTTAAGAATTTTTCAAAATTATAAACAATCAATGCATATTCTTCTTTTTCTAGCCACGATAAATCTCTTATCCAATCAAGATAGCTATCTTTACTATTTATGCAACTTGTTGGAAATTTAAATTTGTTCTCTATTTCCCATATATACGATTTCCATGATTGTATATTAGTACCATCCATTTCAACTATACAGGCATTCTGTTTTTGGAAAACAGAATGCTTTATAGTTTCAAAATCCTCATTACTTATACGTTGTATACTATTTATAAAATTACCAGACATTCAATCACATCCTCTACTTTATTTGGGTAAATGTATCATAATGGTTATTCGTATAGTAGGTAGAACCATCACTACCTCTAAGAAATCTTTCTGCATCACGTCCAGCATTTGGTAATTTGTTGTTAATATCAAATTCTTTGTAAGTTATTGGATTTCCTGAATTATCTATCTTTGGAAGTTTACTATCTAAATTAGCATATTTGCTTCCAGCAGCGGTTCCATTTGTTTGACCTGATACATTTCCATTCCATCCATTCTTGCTATATTTACCATACATGGATTGGGCATTTGAAGGAAGTGAATCAAGTTCTCCTTTTACAACAGCCTTCCCCGTTCCCTTAGGAGTCCCCGCAGCATCTCCAGTGACCTTTGCGATAGCAACATTACCTGCAAATTCACCTACCTGATAAGCTGCCAGATTATAGTTACCCTGTTTAAC
>CAZNRQ010000625.1:0-1682 GCA_964574845.1 uncultured Bacteroidales bacterium | reverse complement strand
TCAAATGCCTTCTTTGGAGCATTCATTACTCCATCAATAGTACCGTTAACAATATTTTTACCAAAATCAATATCACTCTGTGCCCTTTCCTGTACCGCCTGTTTCAACGGTTCAGTTGAGCCAGTCTTAATCGAATCACTAATACCATTGTACATAATCTTAGTGTTCTTAGCAATTTGATCCATTCCCAGATTAACAATATTTTTCACACTCTGGTGTGCTCCTTGAGCAAAGTTGTTGAATACTGTTAAAGGTGTTGTTCCTTTGCCTTGGCTTATCGTATCTCCACCAACCATGCTTGCAAGAATTCCACCATTTCGGAGTATATCTGCATCTCTATGGATTTCATCTTTTCTCTGTTGAGTTGTTGCAGCATTCCATGCAATTCCCAATTTCTCAATAGTGTCTAAACTATTACTTGAAATCCCCTTGTCAGCCAGCACTTGGCGTTCCCCATCATATGCCCAATGACCTGTCGGGTCAGTATATTTTATAGGGTTGTTAAGCGCATAACTGTAAAGATTCAAACTCAACGGGTCATTAGGGTCGCCACTATATGTATCAGCTTGAAGGAATCTTGCCGTAGTCGGGTCATACATCCTTGCATTACAGTAGTATAAACCCGTCTGAGCGTCGTACTGATAGCCACTGTACAAAATGCTATTATTCACAGTCCCCGTAGACTCAGTAATATTCCCGAAAGCATCATAATAATATGTCCCATACGCGTTACCAGTTACACTGTCTAGAAGTGCCGTCACATCAGCATGTCCATTGTACATATATTGTATATTAATTCCATCGACAAATCTTCCCAACAGGTTAATACCATAAATATTTCTTCCCTTTTGAATATTACTCGCATCCACTTCCAGCACTACCTTATCAGCCTCATACAAATATTTTGTTACAGTAGACCCCACTGTCTTCTGCACCCTGTATCCCTCGCCGTTGTAGTCGTTGCTCGTAGTCGTGCCATTTGCCACGGTCGACACCAGCTGATTCAACTTATCATACGTGTTCGTCGCCATAACCGCAGGTGTCCCTGCTACTCCTCCAACGTACGGCGTCACTGTCGTGGTGAGCTGATTCCCGTTATTATCATACGTGAAACCCGTTGACTCAGTCGTCGTACCGCCCACGGTCTTCGTTACACTCGTCAACCTGTTCTGCTCGTTATATGCATACGTATTCACCGTAGTCGTAGGTGCAGTTGTAGTACCAGCTACAACTGTCTCAGTCAAGCGATTGCCAGCTGCATCAAATGTGTAATTCGTTACTTTACTTACTGTTCCCGCCACTGCAACTGGCTCTGTTACTTTGCTCAATCGATTTAATACGTCATACAGATAGCTTGTCGTTCCTTTTTTGTCAACCTTGGTGAGCATGTTATTTGCCGCATCATACGTGTAGGCAAAGGATTCTAGTATTGTACCATCGGCCTTCTTGTTCACAAGCGTTTTTACTAGATTATTCTTGAAGTATGTGTAATCTTCCCTTGCACCACTTGCATACACGACACTCTGCCTACTTCCGTTTGCAAAATAACTATACGTCGTTGTATTTGTCCCATCATTTACACTCTTCAATCTCCCAACTCTGTCATAAATCTTAGTCGTCAAATTATTCTTTGGGTCTTTTGCCGTCTCTGCTTTTTCACCTGCAAGCATACTGGTTGTGAT
>CAZNRQ010000624.1:0-2459 GCA_964574845.1 uncultured Bacteroidales bacterium | reverse complement strand
TTAATAGCAACCGCAATAGAAAATCATACAAAGTTTCTTATACTTCTTGCAGTTCTATGGGTTTGTCATTACGTATCAAATCAGAAATCGTAATATCAAAGATGGCCGGAATAGAACTAGCGTCTGTTGCCAATATTAACCCATCCCAATTTTACATAGGATTGGAATTATATCTCACTGGGAAACTTGTTAAGGGGAAAACAAAGCTATTAAAACACAAAAAGTAAAATTATTAGCAGGCACAATTACTTGCGCTCAACCAAACCTTTAACTGCAAGTCAGGGCAAATCGTATTTTACCTATCTGTTGGGGAGGATGATTATTCCGCAGTATAGGATTATATTTTAGGGAGTTTTACATGCCTTATTTCTTTATTAGCCTGAATTCATGCTTTTCATTACCTACTATAGCATTCAACAAATAAATCCCTTTGGCCAAACCGGAACCATCAATTTGAAGGGTGTTTTGTCCTTGCGCTAAAGGCGCATTCCCTTTTATAATAATCCTTCCCGTCATATCAGCTACACTCCAGGTGCATTCGGATGTTCCGGACGAGCCTAATTCAAGATTAAATTTTTCTGCAAATGGATTGGGATAAATGCTTATTTCAGAAGATGTTTTTGTAGCATTATCTTCAAATAGTGAAAGTGATTTTCCGGAAGAAGAAATTCTGCTGACTTTTTGTTCCCTGGTTATTCCCCATAATGCATTCCCTATATAAACCTTAAGTCTGACATAATAATCCTGTCCGGAAATTAACGGTGAAATAATGGCAGAGTTGCCTGTGGTGGCGGAAGTACTATTCCATGTGGTTAAAGAAGGCACACTGTATTGCAGGATGCCATAATTTACCAGGGGTGAACAGGAAGGCCAGCCTATTTCCATGGAATTACCATTATCTGCAATTGTTGAAAAATCAATTACTCCTGTTCTAATGATTACAGTTTGTGAAATTCCCCATAAGGTCAAACCTGGTCCATTATTTTTATAAATACGGACTTTATACTCATAGTCACTATCCGGAATTAGGTTTGTAATCTTTACCTGATTCGTGGTAGATGATATTCCTGTCCAGGAACTGGTATTAAGTTTTCGATATTGAACGGAATAAAGTCCTGCCCATGGCATAAAATCGTCCCATGCAAGTAAAAGTGTTGTTCCGATATCCTGACTTGTTGTAAAGCCTACTTTTCCGGTTGTAAATGTTCCCGGCTGAGTGATTCCCCATAATGAACCGTTTTTATACACCTGAATCCTGCATTCATAAGTTGTTTCAGGTATTAGGTTTGTGGCTTTGTATGAGGATGTGTAAGCAGGGCTTCCTGTCCAGATTGAGGACCCAAGGAGTCTGTATTGGATTGTATATAACGTGGCCCACGAGGAGAGGTCATTCCAATCGATCTGGCAGGTTGTACCAATATCCATACTTTTCGTAAAGGATATGCCGCCTGTATTAAAATTGCCCACCTGACTGACTGAAAAATATGTGTTTTTATAAGTGATCAGCCTGTATTCATAATAGGTTCCCGGGGTCAGATTAGATATTTTTAAACTATTGGTGTATGCGGGCGTACCTATCCACAATCCATTGGGGACCCTATATTGTAAAGCATAGCTAATGGCTCCGGCTGTTGGTGTCCAACTTAATAATATTGTTGTTCCAATATCCTGAGATGTGCCACATGTGGTTTGCACGGGAGTTTCCACCATTATGTAGATAGGATAAGAGGTGCTTATACAGCCACTAATACTGTTTCTAACGGTCAGTTTAGCAGAATAGCAACCCGGGGCACATGTTGGAATGGATATGGTTATATGTCCGGGTGTCAGGGTGGCATTGTTTACATCGGTAAAACCCGCTGCATTGGCTGCTGAATTATAATCAATACTATACTGGTCAGGATTACCGCTGGTTGCACTGTATAGCAAATACTCGTAATTCCAGCCATGAACATTGAGAACGTTTGGGTTGGTTAAGGTAATTCCGGTTCCAATATAAGCTGTTACATTAAGGCGGAAGTTGCTTTCACAACCTGCTGCGGTTTGGCTGGCATAGTAATGATTCCCGTTAACTAAAGCTGTATTTGTTGATAAAGGAGTTCCTCCTGCAGCAGCGGCATACCATTGAATGCCTGAGCCGCTTGCCTGAAGATCGGCCACCTTAACGCCTGCACAGAAATACTGAATGGGGGAGCCCGTGGGTGCCTGAGGAATGGGGTTTACGGTTATTTCAATCACGTTTGATGCTGCTGCTCCTGTCCAGTTTGGACGGCAAGTGGCACGTGCCAGCCTTCTGAACCAGGTGGTTGTGCTCAATAGTCCGGGGGCATAATTTAATGAGTTGCTGGAACCAATGTCGGTAAAGCCGGTTGTGTCGCTGGTGGTAGACAGTTGCCATTTGTATTCCACGTTGTCTGTGTATCCCAAAGCAGGAGTAGAGCTATTTAGTGAGGCGGGAG
>CAZNRQ010000623.1:0-2460 GCA_964574845.1 uncultured Bacteroidales bacterium | reverse complement strand
ATATAAAACCTTATTTTTGTAATTACGACCATGGCAGGACAGACAAAAATTTTAGTTGTTGACGATGAACCTGGCAATATTGCCGTGGTTACCGACATACTTACTCAAATGCCGTGGGTGGTATTTGCGGCAAACAATGGCAAAACAGCACTTGAAATTGCCAGGGTGGAACTTCCGGACCTTGTATTGCTTGATTGGCAAATGCCGCAGATGGACGGACTGGAATTACTAAAGAAGCTTAAGGCGGACGACCTGACAAGGAATATTCTGGTGATTATGATCACCGGTGTCATGACAAATACCGCGGACCTCCTACTCGCTTACGAAACGGGCGTTATTGATTTCATTCGAAAACCTTTCGATAAAAGTGAGCTGCTTGCAAGAATTCATACCATTTTAAAACTAAAAGAATCCCACAACCAGATCCTTGCCCAAAAAAACAATGAACTTATGATACAGGCCATGAAACTGGCCGAAGACAACCAGTTCCTGATGAGCATCATTAAGGATATCGCGGATCTGAAATCCAGGATACCCATTGAGACTGGTACGGACATCCCGCTGATCAGCAATCTTGAACACAAACTGCATACGAAAATCAATAACAATATCTGGAAAGAGTTTAGCGATTCCTTCTCGAAAATTAATCCTGATTTCAATAAAAACCTGCTGAATCGTCATCCGGATATTTCACCGTCTGAAATAAAACTGTGCGCAATGTTGCGGCTGAACCTATCATCAAAAGAAATTGCTGCCATATTTTGCCAGAGCATAGAAGGGGTGAGGGTGTCGCGGACCCGCCTCAGAAAAAAATTATTACTCGAATCCGAAGATAATCTGGTAACATACCTTATGCAGATATGAAGAATCTTCGCCGGATAATTGTAATTTTCAGTGCAATTCTATCTTCAAAAGGCCTGAATAATCTTCATGTTCGACAATCCCCTCCCCGTGTAAAGGGTTATACAGCCGTCATGCCTTTAAAACCATAGAAAAAACGCGAAGCATTCGTTTTATGCTTCCTTTTTTCTAATGTGTATCATTAAACCTGCTTCCATTTTGCTAATGCCTGATTAAGTGCAAACATTGCTTTGTTTTGTAACTTTGCGTTGGATATAACTATGCACTCTTAAATCCAACATTTTATGAAAAATAACCGACCAATATTGTTGCTTTTCATAGTGGCTTTTCTGTTAACAGGACAAGGACTGAAAGCCCAAGACAATTGTCTGACATTTGCATCTGGGAGTAATTTGGATTATTCCTATGCTTCCAGTTCCGCTGCCTTAAACCTTACTACTGCCGTTACTTTAGAAGCATGGATTTATCCCACAGCCTGGCAAACCAATACATATCTAGGTAATATTATTAATAAGGAAATGGATAATAGCCCTTATGCTACCACCGGCTATATGTTGAGATGCGGAGCAAATGGCACACTCGATTTCAACATCGGGATAGGCGGCAGTTGGAATCAGCTGCTTTCAGGAACTGGTTATTTAACTCTAAATACATGGCAGCATGTTGCCGCAGTTTTTAACGGTACAACCATGTACTTATATTTAAACGTAGTGCAATATGGAACTACTAAAACAACTTCAAGCTCTTCAATGGGTACTAATTTATCTCCCCTTGTTATCGGGAACTGGGCTAATAATAATGCTTATCCTTACACAGGAAGACAATTTCTGGGTAAAATTGACGAGGTGCGAATTTGGAATACCGCGCTTAGCGCTGCGAATATAAGCTCGTGGTATAATAAAACAGTATGTACCACTCACCCAAATTATGCAAATCTTGTGGGATATTATGAAATGAATAACACGACATCCGGAGTGCTTACGGCTAGTATTGGAACCTCTGGCACCGTAAGTGGCGCTACTTATGTTACAAGCAGCAATGGTTCTTTCACTGTCGGTGGTTGCCCTATAAACCCTACTTCGGTAACACTAACCTCAACAGGCTCTACCACGGCAACAGCAACCTGGCCATCCTCAGGTAATCCCAATTACTATGTCATGCTTTCAACATCATCTACCTTTTCGGGTTCATGGACGGCTGGAGGTTATGCATCTGACATATATGCATACGACGGAAACAGAACTAAATCTTTTACAGGCTTAACGCCTGGCACTACATATTATGCCTATGTTTCAGGAGTAACCTCTGGATGGGCATGGAATGGAGCTACACGTTCTAATGCAGTGACCATGCCCACTCCTCTCCCAGGCGAAAATTGTTCAAATGCACAAAATCTGGCAACATTAACCAGTCCATATTCAGCTACAACCGTAGGATATGCAGATGATATTTCAACTTGTCGTACCGGATATCCTGACAGAGTGTTTTATATTGATGTTCCAAATGGTTATACACTTGTAATTGGAGAATCAACAAATAATTATGATGAATATGAATATATCGGTTATGGGAGCAGTTGTACAAGTACAACTCAAATAC
>CAZNRQ010000622.1:0-2464 GCA_964574845.1 uncultured Bacteroidales bacterium | reverse complement strand
TCTACCCCGCCGCCAAGGCCAGCAAGCTCGATCCCATCGAGGCCCTGCGCTACGAATAGCGGCGGCATGGGGCGACAGAGGAAAAGAAGAAGAGACGCTGAGAAAGTGGGAGCAGCGGAGGGAAGCGGAGAAAACCTAAGGGCAATTAGCCCCCCGATAAACACCGATGAAAAGCCGAGAAAGAAAAGGGCAAAAAGTCAGAAATCAGGGTAATCGGACTGCAGGCGGAAATCAGTTCCCAATCTTCTCTGTGGCCTTTGTGTGCTTTATGGTTAAGCCTGCAGTTGTCTTTTAGTCAGCTTTTTCATCGGTTTCCATCCACTAGTGTACGTTTGAAGGTCGAACATTAGCAATGGGTTAGAGAAGGAGCTCTCGGGGTTTGGGGAGTGTCCTTCGCAAAGGCAAGTGGTAGCTAGGTTCTCTCGATTCAGTCGCCACTTAGACATAGACTCCATCCTCGACCGCCTTTTAATCTCATCAGTCCACACTCAACCCATGCCTATGAAAAAGCTGGTTTTGGCCGAAGGGGAGGCCGCATGATCACGATACAATCAGTTTTAAATTTCACAACTTATCTATTTGTAAATATTTATAAAAATTCTAGACATTAAAATAATAACTTGAAAGTAAATCCACCAAATATATATTTATAGAAATGAAATAGTAAAAACATTAAGTTTCATATGGAAGCTTTCTCATTCATTCATTCATTCATTTCATGAGATTTTTTATTCAATTAATAATCTCGCTCATTCTGGCAAGTTCGCTCGCCGCGCAGGGGCGTGAACATCCCGGCCCGCAACAATTAATTAGTGATCAGTGTGGGTCATGGGTGGTTACGGATAAGGGGGAATGGTTGTGTAACGATGCTTCTACTGGTGGAAGTGACGAGGCCACCCCTGGTGGAGCGTGCACAACTCGCTGTGTCCCCACCTGTCCCTATTTGGTTCATCATGCCCGACTACAACGGCCGATGTATGGGTGGTTACCTGACGTGCACAACAAATAGTACGCTTAGAACTTACGGGTGTGCATACGATAAAAGCCTATATCCATTTGTTCCCTATAAGGAAAATCATGTTATTCCAGGCACATACTAATTCCTTGGTAATCTTCCTCTCCTTATGCCTGAGTGGTTGTCTGCTACAAGGTCAGTCGTTATTCCAAGGCGATGGGGACATCCAGAAAATTGTTTACAATGAAAGAGTTTATATCAGAGATTTGAATAAATCTGATTGCTTTAGCCCCTCCGATTTACCCATTATTGGTGCCAATGCACCCAATAGTCGCCTATTTGCTGATAATACATTATTATATAAATACTATTCCACGTCGAAGAGAGACTTGGTTGTCCAATATGGATGGCCAATCAAAACCGAGTCTGGGCCTAGGTGGAATTGGTCAACGCCGGTTCTTCTGCCGGAGTCATCCACATTGCTTGCAGTCAATGATTTAACTATTTATTATGTGAAACAAGAAATTCGAAATAATACTAAATATAGAGTTCTAGAATCTATCAATTTTGCTACCAACCGGACAGCAAACTTGTTTGAGAAACAATATTTGCCTTATCTGTCCGTACAAGCCGCTCAGTTAAACGGAAAAATATTTTTCATTTGGAACGACGGTAGCGCTTACTCACTACAAGGTGGAGATAGTCAATTAACTGAAATCGACCAAGGGTTCTTTGATAGACTTGTCCCCAATCGAGTTGCTGAAATTTCAACGGATACGGGTAAAGAAATACAGCCAGTAACCTTTTTGGGCCCTCCAACTATATCGCCCACGGGTAATATACTTTTCTTTTTCTCGGTGAGGGAGAAGCAGTTTTGGAATCGGGAACAGCTTGATCAAATGTGGGCTGAGGCATCTATTGAATCAAAGGATTACCAGCTGAAAAATGGGCTATGGCCACCTAAGAATTGGACTTTTGAAGGCTCTGATTATGTTTTCAAAGCATTTGAAATTGATAATATTAATAAAAAAATAAATTTAGTTCTAGACGAACGGTTGACGAATGTAACAACGAGGTCCCGCTACATCGGCTCATTGAAGGTGAAAGACCCGTTTGGGGTTTATGCAGTCAACAAAGCCGGAGAAGTTTTGGATTTGGGGAATTTGATTTGCAAATTAATTCCTATTATATCAAGCAATAAATAGTGATAATACAAATATTTTGATAACTATTTAGCCATATTTTAGCGTGTCTCGGCGTTCGTCTTCAATGCTAAATGTAAGGGCGAAGTTCCTACTATTCCTTCCCGGGTTTCAAGAAAAAAATGATGAATTTTTTGTAACCTTCGCCTCAACTATCATAAAATTGGCCTAGTGATGAGCCAAGGTTTCGCCGTGGTGAAGGCATTCATCACACATTCTAGGTCATGAACCACCGCAGCAACGCCGACTACATGCTGGTGGCCTTCCTGTTGGCCAACCGGGTCTCCATCTCCTACGCCGTGGGCGA
>CAZNRQ010000621.1:0-2466 GCA_964574845.1 uncultured Bacteroidales bacterium | reverse complement strand
TATAGCGGGGGTTGGCCACCATTTTGTCGTGAAGGGCAATGGCCCAGGGGATGTAATCGTTAATTTTTTTAGGCATACCTATCACCACTACGGAGCGGTAATTTAAACTTGGATCTAGTGTCATAATTTATCTGTTTTTTGGTTAATACTTATCTGTAATTTTTTTTTTTGTAAAGCTAAGATTTATTTAAAACACAGATTATGATTTTCTTATGGAATCTAAAAACCTGAAAATTATTTGGACGAACTAAGGTTTTTGCCGACAAACGAGGTTTGAGAAATTGTAAAAAAGGTCAATTTACCATCATTCGTTGCGGTCCAAATTCACCCGTTTGTTCTCCAGTTTTTTGAGTAAATCTTCCATGAATAAAGGAGAAACCTTTAGTTGGGCATCCCTGTAATAATATAATAGTAGGATGTGGGTTTTGAAACTAAACTCATCGAACCAGGCCAGATTGACCATGTGATGGCTGCTTATGCGGCAGAATTTTATACAGTGTATAGCCCTTTCGGTTTCCGACAGATTGTGTGTGGCATTGTGCACTATACCCTCTACCATATAATACAAGGTATTATCGCTGTTGGTTTCGCAGTACACAATATCATTTTTCAATATTTTGATCCATTTGTTGGTATAAATCCATAGGGATTCATCCTTGTCATCAGAATTCTCCATGTCCGTTTTATTTAAATTATGGTTTATTTGACCATAAAATTAAAAAAATAGGGGTATATCTATTTGGGAGGCATTAAAAAAATCATTGTGGGCATAAAAAATTTTTTACCCCCTACTCCATTCTATTCCATCCTTTTAACAAATCTTACAAACAGTACTTGCAAATTTTTTAGTACTTTGTATTGCATAGTACTGTTTTTTGTATTATCTTTGTCGCCGAATTGGAAAATTAACGATGAAAAAAAGACTATTAATGAAAAATTCTCTGCTTTCTTTTCTTTGCCTCTCATCCTAAAGGATGGAAAAGAAAGCAGAGAATTTTTATTAGATATCTTAGGGATTAGTTCGTCAATTTCATCCTTCAGGACCGAGGCAAAAAAATTGACGAAATAATCCCAGACAAAAACAACAAATGACAATGAATGACAACAAATGACCATAAATGAAAATTAATTACAAAAAATTCTCTCCCTTCTTTTCTTTGCCTCCTGTCCTAAAGGATGGAAAAGAAAGAAGAGAATTTTTATAGATTACAATTGGATTGTTTCGTCAATTTCATCCTTCAGGACCGAGGCAAAAAAATTGACGAACCAATCCCAGACAAATCAAAAATCATAAATCTAAAATCTAAAATCTAAAATCATAAATCAAAAATAAAATCATGGATCTAGAAAACTCAAAAGCCCAGCTTCGCAAAGGAATGCTTGAGTATTGCATACTATCCATAGTCTCCGAAAAGGAAATGTATGCCTCAGACATTATGGAAAAGCTGAAGGGCGCCAAACTGATAGTGGTTGAGGGGACGCTCTATCCCCTGCTCACCCGTCTGAAAAACGACGGACTGCTGAACTACCGCTGGGAAGAATCGAAAAGCGGACCTCCGCGCAAATACTACGAACTGACCGCCGACGGCCGCCAATTTCTCACCGCTCTCGACGAAAGCTGGAACGAACTGGTAGCCTCCGTAAAACAATTAACCGATAAAAACTCATTATAAAACCAACATCATCATGAATAAAACCATTTCAATCAACATCGGCGGTATGATCTTCCAGATAGACGAAGAGGCATACAAAATACTGGAGCAATATCTCGAGTCGCTGAAACAACATTTCGCTTCCACCCAGGGGCACGAAGAGATCATACAAGACATTGAGGCCCGCATAGGCGAAATTTTCCAGACCAAGATAGAGGCAGGACAACTGCTCATCTTAAAAGAAAATGTGGAAGAAGCCATAGGCATTTTGGGCAAGCCGGGCGACATAGCCGGAGGCGATGCCGAACAGCAAACCCAGGAAGAACCCAGGAAGAGCAGCAAAAAACGCCTCTACCGCGACGAAGACAACCATGTGATAGGTGGGGTTTGCGCCGGACTGGGCCATTATCTGGATATCGACCCCATATGGTTCCGCCTGGCTTTTCTGCTTTCGATATTTTTTGCCGGAACAGGGGTAGTGATTTACCTGGTACTTTGGATCATCATTCCCCGTGCCGTAACCACCACCGAACGTCTGCACATGCGCGGCTCGCCCATGACCATTTCGGAAATAGAACAGAACATCAAGAACGAGTTTGAAGACCTCAAAACCCGTTTTCACGAAATGAAAGGCAGCGCCAAGCGTCGCAGCCGCCGCGAGATGCACGAACTGAAACGCAAAATGCGTCAGGCCAAACAGGAAGCCAAATATTCCTATCGTCAGCGCTACATGGCCTCTTATATTTCGCACCCCAAAACCGAAGCAGTGCATCATGCAGGCCCCGGCAGCGTGTTTGGCGAGATACTGTATTAT
>CAZNRQ010000620.1:0-2467 GCA_964574845.1 uncultured Bacteroidales bacterium | reverse complement strand
TGTCTAATGTTTGATATTTATTTGAATCTTTTAAATACTCATTATAGAGAGCAAGATCATTGATTTTTTTAAGCTCATGATAACAAATTCGTGTTTTCAATGTTTCACACGACCACTTTTGTCTTTCAACATGCGCTACAACTTGATAATTTTCGGTGAAAAACCCTTCAGTAAGTCCTCCTGCACCAGAAAATAAATCAACAACAACCATACTTAATCTCCTATACAATAAATGCTATCCCTATTGTAACACAATGGTTATAGCTCGACATAATGATATTTTAAGTTATTAGCTAAAATAATCTTCAAATCAATATCAGAATGTATTTGTTACATTTTCTTTCACATACGGTTTCAAATTATTGTGATTTATTCTTACAATCCACACAGGATTAAGTTTGATTACTATTCTTATCCTTCGGGTTCTAAATTGTATATTTTGGGAAGGAGCACCTAGCTCCATTGTTATTAAGGGGATACCTCTGTTCGATGCCCCACCCCCATACATAGCTATACAGAAATAATATCCTTTAGCCTCCATTCTTATGGAAATCTTTTTTATTTGCCACTAGAAAGGAGGTGGATACTATTGAAATCCTTATTGTAAATGCTAGTTTGCGAACTTGAGAACTGTCCTATCATTGATCTTTATAATAATATGTGTACCAACTGTAGCCTTTTTCTTAACGCGTGTTATTACATTGCAAGTGTAGATGGCTATGCACTTAGTCCTGAATCTGATTCTTATTTTTTCTCAAGTTTTAACCATTTAGACTGCCCCTATTCTGACATGGCCCCGCAAATCTAAACCAGATTTTAAGATATAAAAAAAGATGAGAAGCTAACTTAAAGTAGTGAAGAAAGATGAGGAAAACAAAGCAAATTATATCCAAATAAAAACTTTGGTCTAAATAGTTTTGTTCTTTTCACTATTTATTTGGTAATAATCCCACCGGCAAAGCTGGCGTTTATTTTTACTGTCCAATGAATTATTTCTTCATTTCTGATTATCTTCGAAAGTACCTTTTCTCTAAAAATTTTCGTATCGTTAGTCTTCGATTATCTCACGTTAATCTTAGAGATAATCAATTCAATATTTGAGACACTCTCTGATTTATGAAATTAAATCTATGATTAAAATTTAAATTATCAATCTCCTCGCCCTACTCAATGTACTTGCCGATATTCCAGTCATTCTTTCAACGACATTATAACTATGCGATTTCAGCAGCGCTACACCGAGCTCAATTTGCTCTTTAGTAAACTTGGGTGGTCTTCCTTCCCTGAATCCTTCTTTTGTCTTCGCGATCGCCTTGCCAGCCTGAGTCCGCTCAACAATCAAGTCTCTTTCGAATTCGGCGAAGCCGGCGAGGATAGTTATCATTAACTTTCCTACTGCTGAATTATTTGCTATTCCCATATTTAGAATATTTACAGTTATGCCTCTATCCACAAGGCTTTGGATTAATGTTATGGCGTGTTGCGTATTCCTCGCTAGGCGGTCCAATTTGGTAACTACAATAGTATCTCCTGTTTCAAGCTTATCAAGTAGCTTCTGTAGCTCTGGCCTATCTGACTTTGTTCCTGTGAAATATTCTGCATATATCAAAGTAGCACCAGCTCCTCTAAGTATGGATTCCTGGTCTTGCAAGCTGTTGCCTTTAGACTGGCCAAAGGTTGAAACTCTGCAATATCCGTATATTATGTTCATATTCTTTCATCTCCTTTTGACTATAAGTTTTGACTGCACTGTAAGCGTTGATTCTTCGTTGCTTTGGTTGCTTGGTCAATACTTAAAAGTTTTGACCAATAAAAAAACCACGCTAGCAACGCCGGCGTAGTTTTTGATGTTCATTTTGTTTCTTATACAATAGAAACTTATTTGAAAACTTTTTATATTCTATATAAATAGGTATAAATAGCAATATAATTTTTACTACGATTGCTTTTATTTTTAGTTTATAGCATTTAAAGAACACTCAGCTTTTTTATAATAATACTCTCTGATATGGTTTTCCAGCTTATTAGCAGTAATTTTATTATTCGCAAACTTTCCTATATTGATTGTTAATAAGATTCCTGTTGTTATATATGTTGGATCAAGAGAAGTCCAACCTAATGCATTCAATACCAATTGCATGACCGAATTCATACCACATCGTATAACGGCAGATTTAGCATTGCGAATTATACCATTTTTAGCATATTCCATATCCCCTCGTAAAATTCCTGATACGCCATCGATTATACCCTTCGCAATAAAAATATTTGCAATTGAATCATCGAATATTTCGCTAAAAAAGGTGCTATTGCTCGTTATGTCTTTCAATTCATACTCGATTGATTCAGATATATTAAAAATAGCTATTCCTTTCAATCCATGTATACCGACCGATATGCTTTTATCAATCTTTGAAATATCCTCTCCTGATTCTGCGAATATATCCATGATTGCATAGGATATCGA
>CAZNRQ010000619.1:0-2470 GCA_964574845.1 uncultured Bacteroidales bacterium | reverse complement strand
GTCTTATCATCTATCATTTCATTTAATCTATATTGAATATTTATTGTAAATCCAATCAGAATTCCTCCGCTGTTTGGGTGCTTGTAAAATGGGATAATCTCTATAAATATTCCGATATCCTTTAAAAATTGTTCAATCCCAAATTTATCAATCTGTGTTTTGTTTTCAATAAAAATCTGATGCTCTTCTATTACCGATTTATCATATTCCATAATTATATTTTAATTAATTAAACAGCAGTCATTTATAATTAGCTTAAATTATCACTATTTAATTAGTAGCATTCGTTTTGTATCTGTAAAACCATCCGTTTGAATCTTATAAAAATAAACACCACTCGAATAATTAACACCGTTCCACTCCGTTTGATAAATCCCCGCTTGCAATTTTTGATTCACAAGAACATCCAACTCTTTTCCTGAAATATCATAAACCGTAATCTTAACAACAGATAATTTAGGAATATCAAACTTTATGTTTGTTGTAGGATTGAATGGGTTAGGATAATTATTATATATTTTATATTCTTTTGGTATTTCATTGTTCATAGATATACCTCCAGTTGGATTTATTCTAAAATTCCATATACTCGACCATATCCCCGTTCCTGCGATATTTGATGCATTAATACGCCAATAGTATTTTCCATTCAGAGCTAATAATCCATTTCTCAACCTCAATGAATCCTGTGAAACATTGCTTGTATCAAATACAATAGAGGTAAACAATGAATCATTTGCTACTTGAGCCCTATAACTTGTTGTATTTGCCGTAATACCCCAATCAAGTGTTATGTTATTAGGTGCTAAATTAGTTGAGTTATTAGGTGGCGATATTAACACTGGCGCCAAAGGAACCGATACAATAGTAGTAAAATTCCATATCATACTATATAACCCCCATCCTGATGAACCTTTCGCACGAACCTTCCAATAATATTTTGTTAGTGTGTTAAGGTTTGTTAATACTTTAATTGAATCTGTTAGTAATGAATCATTAATAATTATTGATGAAAAAGTAGAATCGGTTGAAATTATAACATTAAAACTTTCGGCATATAACGGTTTATTCCAAACTAAATTAAGATTGATAGGATTATTTGTTGAATTATTTAATGGAGTTATTTGCATAGGTGCCAAAGGTAAGGGCACGCTGTAGTTTCTTTTCCAAACACCCATACTTCCAGCAAACATATAGTCGTTTGATAAAAACAATGCATTAGGTGCAAAACCACTTGTTCCCTGCATTAGAGAATCAAAAAGTACCCAATTATCTCCAAAATTTGTTGTCATATAAATGCTTGCACCTACTCCAACAAATAAATTATTTCCACTCTTTGCAAAAGATGTTATAGCTGATAATCCGCTTATTCCATTGTTTTTTGCTACCCAATTTAATCCATTATTTGTTGTTTTAAAAACTCCTGCGGTTTGTGTTCCGGCAAATATGTTCGTCCCCATTGTAATCATTTCTTGAATATCAAGATTTGTTAATCCATTGTTTATTTGGGACCAATTATTTCCATCATTTGTCGAAACAAATACACCACCTGTCGATATTCCTGCAAATATATTATTTCCACTACCGACTAAACGCTGAACAAGTAAATTTGATAAACCATTATTTACAGAATTCCAACTTGCTCCATCATTTGTTGAAATGAAAACGCCACCTTGTGCACTTCCAATAGTAAAATTACCTGTAAAAATATTTGAACCTTTAACAACAGCATCATAAATGTGAAAATTGGTTAATCCATTATTTATGGAATACCAATTACTTCCATTATTTGTTGAACGAAATACACCACCACCCCAAGTAAATGCAAATATATCATTCCCTTTCAATAATATTTTTGAAAGATATAAATTTGTTAAACCATTATTAATAGATGACCAATTATCACCATTGTTTGTTGAAATATGAACACCCGCCCCATAAGTCCCTGCATACAAATTAGTACCACTTCCTGCAAGAGTTAGAACAGAAACAAATGGTAATCCAATCAAATACCAATTCAAACCATAATTAGAAGAACGAAATAGCCCGCCTCCCATATTAAGACCACCAGTTCCTGCAATCAAATCAGTTCCACTAACACCAAAACATTGAATTTTAAGTTCTGTCAAATTATTATTTACTACAGACCAATTATTACCAATATTAGTTGAACGGAAAACACCTCCATCCGTTCCCGCAAATATTGAAGTTCCAATTACTGTGATAGCTTTTACTAATAAATTAGTTAAACCATTATTAACAGATGCCCAATTATCACCATTGTTAGTCGAAAGAAAAATACCGTTAGATGAAGTTCCAGCAAATAGATTTGCTCCTGACATAGAAAGAGCTGTAATTATCTGATTCGATATTCCATTGTTTACAGCGACCCAATTTACACCATTGTTGTTTGAACGAAAAACTCCATTAAATGTTCCAGCAAATAAAACATTAGCATTTGAAATAATAC
>CAZNRQ010000618.1:0-2470 GCA_964574845.1 uncultured Bacteroidales bacterium | reverse complement strand
ATTGTTCCCAATCTTCGCAGGCACCTTTCATGTCGCCCAGTTCGGCACGGCACACACCGCGCATATCCAGCACTTCGGCATAGTCGGGTTGCAGTTCGAGGGCTTTGTTGAAATCGGCTAAGGCATCCTTATATTGCATGAGCAAACTGCGGGCTTGTCCGCGAAACGCCCAGGCATCGGCATCGGCCGGACTGATGCGAATGGCCATATTGAATTTCTCAATGGCACCCTTGTAGTCTTTGTTGTCGAGACGCATTATTCCCTGATCGAGAAACTCGGTAACCGCCTTGCTCTTTTCGGCGCTTTTGAAAGTAATACGTTTGAGGGTTTCGAAGAAAGGCTGCAGCATATCCAGTTTGCGGAAGTTGGCTTCGGTGGCGGTAGCTTTTTGGATGAGATCGGCCAGCACCGCAAAATTGAGTGAGGAATCCACTATGGGAGGCATCACCGACATGCCAAGCATATTGCCCAGGGAATCCATAACGGGAAGTCCGCCCGAACGGAACTGTGAGGTGGAGGTAGCCTCTATGAGTTTCACCTTTCCGAAATCTTTTATATCGATCAGGCGGCCTTCGCTCAACTGAAGCACACCCTTGGCGGTATGATTGGCCAGATACACTTTTTGACCTATCACGGGGGTGTAGGTTGCCATGCGCAAGGGGGTGGCGCTGTCGTAATCTATCTTGAGCAGGACGAAGTCGTTGTCGTTGTCGGCATAGGTAAATCCCAGTATCTTATAATATTTGCCGTTGGCCAGTTGCACTTGTCCGTAAGAGTATTTACCTATGGTGCTGATGGGGCAAACCACTATGTTGGGAGCTATGCAAACCCCGTGACCAATGACCACATCGGTTTTGAGCTGAGCCACCGATTGGGCTACTGTGGCTAAAATGCTTTGGGTGTTTTGTGATTGTGAGAAAAGAGGAAAGAGGCAAACTGCCAGCGCCAGGCCTATGATTCGTTTCATTGTAATTTTTTTATGTAAAATTATGCCAATAGTAAAGAAGAGAGGGTTAAGGCTTGTTTTTTTTATCAACAATCTTACTAAAAGGAGATAAGGATAATTGATCAGAAAAAACCGTAACGCATGCACCTGCCTTTTTTTGCTTTGCATGAGTCTTCCTCAAACTGCTGTTATAGTTCCACTCCCCCTGATTGCATCAGTTAGTGGGTGGACGAGAGAGCTGTGCATCTCCACTCAAATTAAATCTGGGCTAGGTTTTTATTGTAAAACAGATATTTTACCTGATTGAAATACTTTTCTATTACTTAAAATATTATAAAGATAAATCCCATGAGAAATGAATGGTAAATGAAAAATATTACTTTGTTGATTTTTAATCTTAAATAAATAAATTAGTTTTCCAGTCAAATCAAAAAACTGAATAACATAATTGTCGAATTCAAAAGTCTTATTATCTATTAGTTCAAATTCATCATTCCCTCTATAAAATAATTGAAATTCGCCCTCTTTGTCATGATCTCCCCAAATTCCTATACTATTGAAATCATCAATCCAAAAATCATCAATCATCCAACCATCTTTATGATTATCAATGTTGTCAGATTCAAAAGAAAATTTAAACAACACCGTATCACCTATGTACAAATTTAATAATTCAACATTGACCTCTAAGTTCGCAGTATCCCATTTCTTGGTATTTCCAGAAAAAATTGGTAAAATATCCCATTGATGAAAGAAACTGACTGGACTTGTCAAATTTATCCATGTTACTCCTCGATCAAATGAACCTTCTATCTTGGCGAAGTCCGCTAAGGTATCTGTATTCAGAAAGTAATAATAATATAAAACAATAATTGGCTCTTTTACAATATGCCATATTATAAAAGAAGATAAATTATTAGGAGGATAAGAATTCATTGTGTCCGTAATAATTGCATTTGGCACAGAAAAAGCTAATGTGAATACCGATTTATTTGGCTTCCCAACTTGCCAAATATTATTTACGTCATTGCTGTCAATAAAAAAATATTTTTTATAATTTGTGTCCTGTTCAAAATGGAATATGGTCAAATTCTGTCCGATAATTGTATTTACCAATAATGATAAAATTAATGTTGTCCAAATTTTCGTTTTCATTTTTTCATTTTTATTGTTGAATAATCACTCGCTCGGATTTATAATCGAGTGCTTCAGTCTGTTGATTCATCCCCTCAAAAATAATCTTTTCATTTACCCGGCATTTTTTATGGTTTTGCTTATTCCTTAATAAACTTCCTCCATATACTTTCTTCCTCCATGGTAGGCTTGTTAAATACAGAATTTAATCCAGTAGGTTATCATTTAACTATTTGCTTTGTATAAATAATTAAATCAGAAAATTGCACCTGCACAATGTAAGTGCCATGAGCTATCCCACTAATGCTTAAGGTTGATTCATTAGAATTAATATTATCCACAAACAATACAACTACTCCATTTAAGCTGGTTAGGGTTACATTCTTAATA
>CAZNRQ010000617.1:0-2471 GCA_964574845.1 uncultured Bacteroidales bacterium | reverse complement strand
CTCACTTACCTTTTCACTTAAATTCGTTTATTGTCCATCTAAAGAGGTTAGCCATTGCAACGATTACAATTGTTTTTGGCACTTATTAGGGCTGATCCTAAAGAATTTCGTTGTTGCACAATATTTTTTGCAACCCAATCGTTTTTCATTTGAACCAACACCCAAATGATATGCGAACCATACTGATCATCGTTTTAGTAGCTTCGCTTCTTCCTGTGAATGCACAGGAGCTACGCATGAAAAAATCCCGAGCCGGGATATTTTCTTTAGGAGCAAGAGCCAGTTATGGACTGGTCAACGACGGGAAATGGCAAAAACCTGCCTTTGGTGCAGGGGGACAATTCCGTCTTCAGTTTTCCGACCGTGTCAATTCCGAATGGTTTCTCGACTACCTGACCGCCGATCTGTCCAACTTTGGATGGAGAGCCGACACCCACATTGGCTGGAGTGTTATGTATTACCTCACTAAGAATCCTGAACCAAAAGTGCAGCCCTACATTTTGGCAGGACATTGTTTCGAGTATTTAAAATTCACTGACAACGACAATCCGGCAAATTTTGCCGAAAGATGGAGCGCCTCCGTGCAAGGAGGTGTGGGAACACATTTTAACATTACCAAACGATTCGACATTTCTGCCACAGCCCAGTATATGGTACACTTCGGGACCAAGATCATTGCCAACAATGCCGAGAATGTGACCACTTTTACCAAAGAAAAAGGCTCTGGCATACACGATCATATTTTACTTCATGTGAGTTTAAACTATAAAATTGCAGACTTATGGTAAAGCGCATTTTCATTGCAGTACTTATGCTGATAGCATCGCTCAGCTTTGCTCAACAAAAACCGGATTTCACATCCAATAAACCCATTAAGTTCAACCTGGCATTAAACCAGGGATTCATGCTTCAGCATAAAAATACAGACTTATACATCAGCGGCAATTTGGAGTATTTTCCTGAAAAGAACATCAGCATTCGTGGGGATTGCTTCTGGTATATTGATTCACGCCAAAAGAATCCCGTATTGAAACAAAACGCAATTATTCTCTTTGGCGCTCTGGTTCATTTGCCTAAAGGCCGCAGCGATTTCTATGCTGGATTGCAGCCGGGAGTATCCTATACCCTACCAAATAACCCTGATAATATTGATGTAACATTAACGGCACGGCTTATGCCTGTGCTGAGTGTTTCGGCAGGTTATACCCTTTACTTTTCAAAATTTGCCAATTTCTTTCTTGCTGCCAACTATATGATGTCGCGATACAGAGGTAGTCATTCAGGCAGCATTAAGCTGGATGAGATCATGATATCCGGAGGGTTGGGATTTCATATCAATACCAAAAAGAAAAAATAGAGCTCAAAGAATGAAGACTGCTCTACAGTCTTCATTCTTCTGTCTACTGACGATTAATTTTGTTCTTCTGATTTCTTTTTGATAGGCAATGGGGTTATCCCTGCCATATCACCAATGATATTTACCAGTTCAGAGTTGGTTGGAAGCACAATTTTAGCATTGTTTTCCAACGACTTTTCAAGTGCTTCCAGTTTGCGAAGCATTTGCGCATTACCAGTAAAATACTTATCGGCGGCTTCGTTAACCAGTTTAATAGCGCCGGCTTCACCTTCAGCATGTAATATTTTTGCCTGCTTCACCCCTTCTGCTTCCTTAATTTTAGCACGCTTAACACCATCAGCTACTGTCTCCGCAGCAGTGGCATAATCGATTGCTGCTATTTTTTCATTTTCGGCTTTTACCACTTTGTTCATGGTTTCCTGAACATCTTTGGGAGGATCGATCTCTTTCAGCTCGGTGCGAACGATATCTATTCCCCAGCTCTTGGTTTCTTCGCAAAGTGTGCGGTGTAACTCGGAATTAATCTTTCCACGTTCACTATTAGCCGATTTAAGAGTAAGTGTACCAATAATGTTTCTGAGTGTGGTGCGGGCAAGGTTCACGATCTGCCATTGATAGCGGTTGACATTGTATTGGGAACTTTTCACACTATCTTCATCACCGTTTACCTTAAAATACACCTGTGCATCCACACGTGCATTTAAATTATCATTGGTAATGATCTCCTGTGGTTCGGCATCCACCATTTGTTCAGTAACATTCACCAGAAACATTCGTTCGATAAATGGAATGATCCAATGGAAACCGGCATCCGCAAAACGGTTATATTTTCCTAATCGCTCAATTAGCCCGCGATGTGTAGGCCTGACTATCCTCATTCCCATAAAGAATAATAAAATTATCGGAATCCCGATGTAAACAAAATACATGTACATAATGCCTCCTTTTTTTTTATAAAGGTAATAAGTTTTGGAACAAGAATTATAAAATTCACTATTTTTGCTAACTTTTTCTTTATCAAGATGAAATTATTGTTAGTAATTGGTTCAGGCAGCTTTGTGGGAGGCGTTTTTCGTTATTTGCTTTCGCAATTGATACACAGCAAATACACTAC
>CAZNRQ010000616.1:0-2471 GCA_964574845.1 uncultured Bacteroidales bacterium | reverse complement strand
CACCGAAATTATATGACTGAATTGGTATTAACGAAAACAGGAGGTAAATCATGAAAATGAAAACGGTAATACTTGTGTTTTTTCTTTTGGCAACGAAAGATGCGGATGCGCAAATAATGTTTCAGACGCATTATGGCGGTAATCAGGATGATGGGGGAAGCAGTGTTTTACAGACTGATGATGGAGGTTATATTGTGGCTGGTAGAACTTTGAGCTATGGTAATGGGTCAAACGATATATATGTTTTGAAAACCGATGGGAATGGAAATGAGGTTTGGACAAAAACTTATGGTGGAAATGGATGGGATGCCCCCTATGAAATAAAAAAAACTTTAGACAATTGCTATATAATTGCAGGAGAAACATCCAGTTTTGGAGCAGGTGCATCTGATGCCTTTTTAATGAAGATTGACAGCAATGGAGACTCAATATGGTTTAAAACTTATGGAGGTTCAGCAGATGACGGGGCATATAGTGTTGATGTTTGTAATGATAATAGTTTTATTGTTGCCGGTGTTACAATGAGTTTTGGCGAGGGCCAAAGTCAAACATATTTAATTAAAACAAATGAATACGGTGATTCACTTTGGACAAAAGAATATGGTCCATCCTATGCAAATTGTTTTGGAAGTACGGTAATTCAAACAAGTGATTTTGGATATTTAGTAGTGGGCAAATTTAGTTATGGTAATCCAAAACTTCATATTATTAGAACCAATAATATAGGTGATACACTATGGACAAAAAAATATGGATATAATGGTATGTATTCAGGCTCAACAATAAGAAAAATAAATAATAGCGGGTATGCAATACTAGGGACAATTGTAAATATGAACAACGTGTCAGATATAAGGTTAATAAAGATAAATCAAAATGGTGATACCATATTTACAAAAGATTATGGTGGATTTAACAATGAGGTGGGAGGTGAAGTACAAAAAACAAATGATAACGGATTTATTATTACCGGATTAACCCAAAGCTACGGTGCGGGAGGGAAAGATGTTTACTTGATTAAAACGGATGAATCAGGAATTGTTCAATGGACTAAAACATTCGGAGGTGCAGGTGATGATTGGGGAGGCTCAGTTCAACAAACAAGCGATAATGGATACATCATTGCCGGATATTCAAAAAGCTTTAGTAATAATTATGATGTTTATTTAATAAAGACAGACGAGAATGGTGTTTCAGGATTTGAAAAAATAGTCCCTACGAGTATTTCATTAAAAACATATCCTAATCCAACTGATGGATTATTTACATTACAATGGAATGGTATTAACGAAAAAAATGTAACAATACAAATTTTTAATTTGCAAGGGCAAGAAGTATATGATAAAAGTATTAACTCAGAAGCTCAGAATAGCTTTTATATTGACCTTGCTAACAAACCTAAAGGAATATATATTGTTAGATTCAAAGGAAATAAGACTCTTTTCAATAATAAAGTAATCATGTATTAAATACTAGAAAATATGAAAGCATTAAAAAAACCCATCCGTCTATTAATCTTGCTATTTTGTTTAATCTGTGCCATTCAATTCGAGTTATATTCGCAAAATCAATCAATGATGTTACCCTTTTCTGGCGATACTTATCCTAATGCAACAGGTTATAAAATGATTAATTTTAATAGCATTTCAAGTCCAGTTGTAACGACACTTCCTAAACATCCTTTTGATTTTGGATTAGATCCAGGCGATCCTCATAATGAAGATCATTTGCAAGCAGCGACATTGCCAAATCCATTTAGTGTTGACGAAATACCTAACTATTATTTAATGAACAAATATTACTTAGGTCAACACCCGATGTTTGCGCAAACTGTGGTGCATGATAAAGATGGTAATTTACTATTTTTTATTGTGGATAACAATATTTATAATAGGAATGGGGAGGCATTTCAAATTGATCCTGCTGATGAAAGTGCTGGGTTTTATTACTTGCATGATAATGTATTTGGACCAAATTATAATCGATTCGGATTTTCTAATCCTACCGATATTTCAGAATCACTAGATCCTGAAATAATTGTTTATCCTATCTATGATAATGCCACCTGTTATAAATTCGGACTCGTTTACTCTATGTTTGATAGAGATAATGGACAAGGGGGAAGTAATAAATTCTACTGTAGGACCTTAACTTATATAGATGATGCGCACATAACAATGACTGACCCTGAATTATTAAATATGGGTAGTGGATGTGGAAATTTTTCCATTAGAACCATGGCCATTTCTGAATATAGACCAAACAATACGTATAGTTATTTGCTATTTGTTCGCTATTATTACAGCCTGCTAATACTGCCGATAAATAATCAAGGGGTGATAGATGATGTTAACAAAAAAGAAATACAAATAAATGTAGTTTCAGGAATGAGTATGCTCCCTTTGTTTTCATCTGAAATGGAAGTGAAAAAAGTTAACGATAATATTGGTGATTATTATTATGTAGCTATG